>CACZQS010000282.1 GCA_902783325.1 uncultured Lachnospiraceae bacterium | reverse complement strand
TTACTATATGAACTTAACCGGCTTGTACAAGCCGTATTAATCATCTCATCCGGCGGGCCGCTGCAGCGCCCGGGGGATCGTTCACAAAACAGTACAGGGTTGGAACTGTCAGCATGTTGTCTGTCTGCGCTATCTGTTCAGGCAGTATTTGGCAGTTACTGATTGAAGGGAGCTGAATTCAGTTCTCGGTTCCGACGCGAAGCTAGTCCTTTAGGGCGAGTCCGAAGGACGAAGGAAACGTGATTACTGAATTCGCAACCGAGAACAGGTGAGTCACATAAAAACTGGCGTTTATAGAGGAGGGAGTCTATGAAAAGAAGGAAACGAATAATCGCGATCCTGCTGATGGCGACTATGGTTCTGATGCTTGCCATGCCCGCGGCCGCGAAAACCAGGCAGTATTCTATCGGCGGAAAGATGACTGTCCGGGTTGGACAGGCCGGACAGCTTTCGCTCAGTAATCCCACAGGGAAAATCAGGTGGTCATCGTCCAATAAGAAGGTTATTACAATCAGACAGAATGGGGTATGGGTTGCGAAAAAGAGAGGAAAGGCCGTGATCACCGCGAAGATGAACGGGAGACTGTTTAGACTCAGGGTTGTAGTCAAAAAAGCAAAATAGCCAGGCGGCGCCACGCAGTGCTGCAGCTGGCTCATGAGATGATACAAACACCCTCCGAACGCATATGCCGGTAAGGTATCCGCGTGCGGAGGATGTTTTTTTGTCACGGGCGGGGATATCGCCGCGTCTTGTCCTGGCTCCACGCCCGGCGGCGCAGAATGAAAGCTTCCTGGGCGGGGATTTCATCACGTCTTATTTTGTTTCCACGTCTAGCGGCGTGACTTGTAGCCGTCGCGGCATGAAGGCCCCACACCATGAGAAACACCCTTTGACTTCGCCGTACGGAGTAGTCTATAATATTGATTAGATAATTGCGCCGTACGGCTTATTATAAAACATAGAGCAACGAATTGCGCCGTACGGCTAATTCCAGGGCGATGAGCAATGAATCTCGCCGTACGGCTTGTTTTTACACAGCGGAGGAGCTTCTATGATCACTGACGCGATGTCATTTGGCAGGGCCATCAGAGCACGAAGGAAAGAACTGGGGTACACGCAGGCGTTTCTTGCCCAGTTCAGCGGGTTTAGTGTCAGCTTCATCTCTGATCTCGAGAACGGCAAAAGTACCGCCGAGCTTGGAAAATCCATCTATCTGGCCAATCTTCTGGGGCTCGACTGCAGCCTGACGCCGAGGGGAAAAGCATGAGAACGTTGAACGTCAGTATTGAGCGGGAAGGAAAACTGGTGCCGGCAGGCATGATCTGCGGCGAAGGCTCTTCCGATGCCAGATTTCAGTATTCTGACAGTTATCTGTCAGATCCGAAGGCGGCCGCTCTCTCCGTCAGTCTTCCACTGACAGAGAAACCTTATTCTGCCCGGCAGACACGGACTTTCTTTGAAGGCCTGCTTCCGGAAGGGTTCACCCGTCTTTCTGTAGCTCAGTGGATGCATTTTGACGAGAGGGATTACCTGTCAATTCTTCACGCACTTGGCCGTGAATGTATCGGTGCAATAAGTGTTACGGAAGAAGATGAAAAGGTAGAAGAATCCTATACGAAGCTCACAAAAGAACAGGTGCGGGAGCTGGCTGCAGAGGGCGCGGAAAAGTCAGCGGAGCTTGTTACAAAAGCACACCTCTCTCTGACCGGAGCGTCCGGTAAAGTCGGCCTGTATCATTCCGGGAACAGCAATTCATGGTATCTTCCCGGCGGAACTGCACCCAGTACACATATTGTAAAACAAAGTCATGTGCGTCTGGATGCTATTGTCACAAATGAACAGTTGTCCCTGATAACTGCCAGGCGATGTGGAATCGAGGTTCCTCACAGTTTCATCATCAATACCGGGAAGGGTACAGAGAGAGAGGTCCTCTTTGCCACGGAGCGGTATGACCGGTTTTTCCCGAAAGAGCAACGACTCGTCAATGGTCTTCCCTGCCCGATGAGGCTTCATCAGGAAGACTTTGCACAGGCTATGGGAATACCCTCCTCAGAGAAATACGGGCATGGATCAGATTCCTATCTGAAAGAAATGTTTGACATTCTTCGCAGGTATTCATCGAACCCGATCGCGGATCAGCTCCGTCTGTGGGATACGATCGTGTTTGATTTTCTCATCGGAAACACAGATGCCCACATTAAAAACTTTTCTCTGCTGTATGGAACGGATCTGAAAGAGATCCGGCTGGCACCGGTATATGACCTCGTGAGTACCACTGTGTATGAACAAAGCACGCGGGACATGGCGTTCTGCATCGGCGGTGCTTATTCTGTTGATGAGCTGACAGAAGAGCATTTTCGTCGGGCGGCAGGAGAGGCCGGTATCGGAGAACGCATAGCCATGCTTCGTTTTTTCAGGATGCGGGATCAGTTCAGGGCTGCCCTGCATCAATCCGCAGAAGAACTGTCCGCTCAGGGATATCAGAAAGCTGCCTGGCTGGAGGACAAGATCCTGTCCGGTGGCGGGATACGAAATGTATGAGTAAGGCGCAAACCTGGTCGCAGCTGATAATAATCTGCGCCTGTATGAGACTTCCTCAATTTGCCTGAGCCTACGAAATCTTTGTATCTTTCCATTGTTTACGCCTATAATCCAAAATGAACGTT
>CACZQS010000281.1 GCA_902783325.1 uncultured Lachnospiraceae bacterium | reverse complement strand
CCGAACGAGTACTCCAGGCCGGGAATTGCGGTCGACGAGATCAACGACATCGTCGTCCATTACGTCGACGAGCCGGGCTCCACGGCGATGAACAACCGGGATTATTTTGAGAGTCTCAAAGACGGGGAGGAGGGGCGCTCGGCGAGCAGCCACTTTGTGATCAGCCTGGACGGGGAGATCGTGCAGTGCGTGCCGCTCGGCGAAGTGGCGTATGCCTCCAATCACCGGAACCACGACACCATTTCCATCGAGTGCTGCCATCCCGACGAGACCGGCGAATTCACCGAAGAGACCTACAAGTCGTGCGTGGACTTGTGCGCCTGGCTCTGCTATGCATTTGAGATTTCTCCGGACCACGTGATCCGCCACTACGACGTGACCGAAAAGATCTGTCCGAAGTTCTACGTCGACCATCCGGACGCGTGGGAGCTGATGAAAAAAAGGATCGCCGAGAGGTACGATGAGTACGTCGCGGAGCTCGGTCCCAGGTGAGATCTGCAATAATTGGCGGCAGCATAAGGACAGCCGGCATTTGTCATTTTCTTAATTGAAAAATGCCGCCTGCCCTTACGCTGCCGCCTGTATCATATTCAGATATTCCAATATCGAAAAAAACGGCCTCATACCTTGAAAAATAACTGCAGTTAGTGTTGACTTTCTTGCCGTTTCAAGAGAGGATAGTAGTAGATTCTAAATAATATGTTAAAAGGGGAAAAGCCGCCGTTCCGGGCGCTTTTAAACCCCTGAACAGAAAGGGCGAAGGTATGGCGAAGTTAAGTGAACAAGCCGTCCAGACCATTCAGGAAATCTGTGGTCGCTACAAGGACGAAACAACACCGCTCATGATGATTCTGAGTGACATTCAGAATGAATACGGTTACATTCCTCTTGAGGTCCAGGAACTGGTATCTCAGGAGACCGGGATCTCCGTTGCCGAGATCTACGGCGTGGTGACATTTTATTCATTCTTCTCCCTTCAGCCGAAGGGCAAGTATGTCATTGGCTGCTGCCTCGGAACAGCATGCTACGTCAAGGGCGCGCAGCAGGTGATTGATAAGTTTTCCGAAATCCTCGGCATCAAGCCGGGCGAGACGACTGAGGACGGGATGTTCACGCTGGATGCGCTGCGCTGCATCGGCGCCTGCGGCATCGCTCCGGCCGTCAGCATCAGCGGCCAGGTGTATCCGAAGGTCACGGTCGACAAGGTTTCGGAGATCGTCAAAGAATACAGGGCAAAGGAAGGTGAAGTAGCATGATTAATTCGGTAGAATCCTTAAATGAAAAGTCGGCTGCCTGCACGAAGTGCCTGGATGACAAGCTGAAGGGCCTTGACGGCAAGCGCCACATCGTCCTTTGCGGCGGTACCGGCTGCCTGTCCTCGCATTCCGACGAGATCATGAAGAAATTTGAAGAGGTTCTTCAGGCGCGCGGCGTCGCCGACAAGGCGACCGTGAACCTGGTCGGATGTTTCGGCTTCTGCTCGCAGGGCCCGTTCGTGAAGATTTATCCGGAAGACACTCTTTACCGCATGGTCAAGATCGAAGATGTCGAGACGATCGTGGATGAAGACATCATCGGCGGCAAGGTTGTCGAGAAGCTCCTCTATGTGGACCCGAATACCAAAGAGAAGGTCACCAAGCAGGAAGACATCAATTTCTATAAGAAGCAGCGCAGAGTCGCTCTGTACGGCTGCGGCGTCATCAATCCCGAGGACATCAACGAAGCTCTCGGCATGGGCGCTTTCCAGGGCCTCAAAAAGGCTCTCTCTATGACACAGCAGGAGGTCGTGGACGAAGTGCTCGCCTCCGGACTCCGCGGACGCGGCGGCGGCGGATTCCCCTCCGGCCGCAAGTGGCAGTTCGCCCTCAACCAGCAAAACGACGAGAAGTATGTGGTCTGCAACGGCGACGAAGGCGACCCGGGCGCATTTATGGACCGCTCCATCCTCGAGGGCAATCCTCTTGCCGTCATCGAGGGCATGGTGATCGCGGGCTACGCCATCGGCGCGCACAACGGCTATTTCTACGTCCGCGCGGAGTACCCGATCGCGGTCAGACGTCTCCGCATCGCGATTAAGCAGGCGGAAGAGCTGGGCCTCTTGGGCGACAACATTTTCGGAAGCGGCTTCGGATTCCGCTGTCACATCAGACTCGGCGCGGGCGCATTTGTCTGCGGCGAAGAGACGGCGCTCCTCAACTCCATCCAGGGCAAGCGGGGCATGCCCCGTCCACGTCCGCCTTTCCCGGCAGTCAGCGGCCTGTGGGGCAAGCCTACCATCGTCAACAACGTCGAGACGCTTGCGTGCGTACCTTATATTCTGAGAAATGGCGCCGGCGAGTTCGCTAAGGT
>CACZQS010000280.1 GCA_902783325.1 uncultured Lachnospiraceae bacterium | reverse complement strand
CCGTCGTCTCGGACGCAGCCGCGGCAACTTCCGCGCTCTCTTCAGCTTCCGGTGTTGCGGACACGGCCGCCTCGCTTTCGGCAGCTGCCGTGCTTTCCACGGCTTCCGCCGCCTCGGACACTGCCGCTTCACTTTCAGCAGCCGCCTCACTTTCAGCAGCTTCTGTCGCCTCGGACACGACCGTCTCACTTTCTACAGCTTCCGCCGCCTCAGACACGGCCGCCTCGCTCTCCACAGCTGCCGTGCTCTCAGCCTGCGAGAGGATGTCCGAATCCGCGATCGAATCCCAGGACTCCTGCGCCGCTTCAGGCGAGATCACAGCTTCTTCGACAGCCTTCGTCTCGGGAACTGTCTCCAGCGCCTTGTAGTTCGTGAATCCGAACTCCTCCAGCGTAAATCCGAAGTTATTTTCCGCCAGATACTTTGCGAACATGTCCAGACAGATCGTTGAGCCGTTGTCGGTGAGCTCGTGGAGAGCTTCCGTGGCATCCAGACCCTGGACCGAAGAGCTCGTAGTATTGAGCGGAACCTTGTCTCCGTGCTGGTAAGTGGAGATGTTCATGGAACCCGTGCCCGTCATGCTGACCGGGAAGCCGTAAATATTCAGTACGTTGTCCTGTATCACTTCCGCAGTCTCGATATTCAGAGGACTCAGCTTCACACATGTGGAATACTGCGCGTCCACACCGAACTCATCCATCTTGCCGACCGAGCGGTAAATCAGGTAAATGTCGGTGTCGTCCGATCCGATCATAAAGTGATGCGTATCATCGATTTCTTCAGCTGACACGAGAGAAATTTCACCTTCCTTCTCCGTCGCCTTTTCGCTGATACTTGTGCGGATGTCATTCAGGCTTTCCTTCTGGATCTGTGCCGGATCCGTAACCGTCACGACGCAGGTGTCCGTCTTGCCGTTCCCGGTTGCTACCGCTATAGCGCACTGGCCGCCCGAGATAGCTGTTACCACACCGAATTCATCGACAGCTGCGACTTCTTCGTTGGACGACGCCCATCCGACCTGGAGGTTATCCGCACTGGCCGGCTCAATCGTGTAGGTGAGCCTTGCGGTATCCCCGACATAGAGATCCAGTGTGCTCTCGCTGACATAAATCTGGCTCGGTATGAAAAACTTCATATACAGAAGACCACCGATAACTGCCGCGGCAATCACGGCGATGATCACTCCGATCCAGACTCCGGTTCTGCTTTTCTTCGGCGGGACTTCCGGCGCTGCGGCTTTCGGTCCGTCCGGCTCCTCCTGACTCTCCGGCGGCGGTACGGCTGTCATTTCCTCCGAATCGGCACTTTCCTCCTCAGGCGGAGCAGCTGCCTCTTCCTCAGGCTTTTCAGCCGGGACCTCCTGAGCTTCATCCGGCAGGACATCCTCCGGTTCATCCAGATTCGCATCCTCCGTCTCCACCGCATCAAAATCGGCCATCTCGACAGGCGGAAGCTCTTCCTTGCCGAAGTTGTCCGGCTCTGCCTCCGGCACCTCTCCGTCGAAGTTGTCCTTCTCATCCGGCAGGGCGTCGCTCAGCTCGTCTTCATTCAGCGTCTCTTCCTTGTCGAAATCGGCCATCTCCACAGGCGGGAGATCCTTGTCGCTGAAGGTATCCGGCTCGATGGGCGGCACTTCTCCCTCGAAGTCGTCCCGTTCATCCGGCAGCGCATCATTTGCCTCGGCGGAATCCGCAGCCGGTTTGATTAAAGCATCCTTCGGGATTTCTTCAGAAGGAGCTCTGGCGTTCTCTTCATCCGTCATATCATCCTTGCCTCCTTCCCTTATTAAATTGTCGTGCGCGCAGGAACTGGGGATTCCCGCACAAAAGACTATAGTTTTACACGGGAACTGGGGATTCCCGTACGAACACTATGTTTCTATTTTAGCAGAAACTTTGAAAATGAAAATGCCTAAATTTACAAAACTGTAAAATTTCTGTAAAGAAATGTACAAAAAGTAATACGAATAGAAATCCTTTTGACAGACTAAATAAATGGGTTTATACTGCGGTGTATGTGCATAAAAGATCTGGCACCAAAGAGGGTTTGTCATCAGGCCCGAAATGCAAGGAGGAAGGTAGTATGAGAACAGTAAAGACTCTGTCGGCATTGGTACTTGCAGGAGCAGTTGCGGTATCCGCAATTGTACCGGTCTGTGCGGAAGGCACGATCAAGATCGCCGCATCCACAACACCGCACGCGGAGATCCTCGCGCAGGCAGCTCCGATTCTGGAAGAGCAGGGCTGGAAGCTGGACGTCGTGGAATTCACGGATTACGTGCAGCCGAACCTGGTCGTCGAGAGCGGCGAATTCGACGCGAACTATTTCCAGCACATTCCGTATCTGGAGAGCTTCAACGAAGAGCAGGGCACACACCTTGTCAACGCCGGCGGCATTCACTATGAGCCATTCGGCATTTATCCCGGAACAAAGAAATCTCTCGACGATCTTGCCGATGGAGACGTCATTGCCGTCCCGAACGATACCACGAACGAAGCGAGAGCCCTTCTCCTTCTCGAGGCCAACGGCCTTCTTACCATGAAGGAAGACGCGGACCTGACCTCCACCGTCCGTGACATCGTGGAGAACCCGCTGAACCTTGAGATCGTGGAAGTCGAAGCGGCGCAGGTTTCCCACCTCGTCGGCGAGGCGTCTTATGTGGTCCTGAACGGCAACTACGCGCTTGAAGCCGGCTTCTCCGTCGGCAAGGACGCTCTTGCCTATGAGTCCTCCGACTCTGAAGCGGCGAAGACCTTCGTGAACGTGATCGCCGTCAAGGAAGGCAATGAGGAGAACGAAGGCATCAAGGCTCTTGTGGAAGTCCTCAAATCCGACGAGATCAAGAAGTACATCAACGACACTTACGACGGCGCAGTCATCCCCTTCGAAGAGGAAGCCGAATAAGTCGGAATATTATGTAAACAAAGATGACAATGGGGACTGTCCCCATTGTCATCTTTTTCTTGACTTGAGGGCTTCATTGAAGTAGCGTAGTAGGGGACTTAAGTGGATGGGAGATTGTGACCATATGGCACTGATTGAGGTAGAGCACCTGAGCAAAGACTTTGACGTCAAGAACGGCAGCTGTATTCATGCGGTTCATGATGTCTCTTTTTCGATAGAACAGGGAGAGATCTTTGGCGTGATCGGGCTGTCGGGTGCGGGCAAGAGCACGCTCGTGCGCTGTCTCAATCTGCTTGAGAGACCGTCGGGCGGCAGTGTGCGGATCGACGGGAGGGATCTGGTCACGATGAGCGAAGCGGAGCTGCGTAAGGAGAGGCAGAGGATCGGGATGATCTTTCAGCATTTTAATCTCCTGATGCAGAGAAATGTCATCGACAACGTCTGCTTCCCGATGGAAATCGCGGGAATCAGAAAGAAGGACGCGAGGATCAAAGCTGCCGAGTATCTTGAGGCTGTGGGACTGACCGAAAAGGCGAAGGCTTACCCGGTGCAGCTGAGCGGCGGGCAGCAGCAGAGAGTCGCGATCGCCAGAGTGCTTGCCTCGAACCCGCGCATCCTGCTGTGCGACGAGGCGACCAGCGCGCTGGACCCGCAGACGACCCGCGAGGTACTCGCACTCCTCAAAAAGATCAATCAGGAATACGGCATTACGATTGTCGTGATCACGCACGCCATGAGCGTCATTGAGGAGATCTGCGGCCGGGTGGCAGTGCTGGAGAAGGGCCGTATGGTCGAGATCGGCAAGGTGCAGGAAGTGTTTGCGAATCCGCAGACCAGGGCGGCGAAGCGTCTGCTTCTGTCGAAGCAGAGCGAGGAGCTGCTGGAAGAAATCGAGCAGCAGTGAAAGGAGTGAACCGGATTTATGCATTTTGACAGCGCAACTGTAAAGATGCTTCTTGAAGGCACCAGAGACACCCTCTATATGGTAGTGGTGTCTACTTTTATGGGATATGTGCTGGGCCTTCCTCTGGGCATCCTGCTTGCGACGAGCAATGTGGACGGCATCAGCCCGAGGCCCTGGCTCTACAGGATTCTTGATTTTATCGTGAATATCTTAAGAAGCATTCCCTTCCTGATTCTATTGATCATGATTATTCCGCTCACCAGGTTTATCGTCGGGAAGAGCTACGGCTCCTCGGCGACGATTGTGCCTCTGACAATTGCGGCGGCGCCATTTATCGCGAGAATGGTCGAATCCTCGCTCAAAGAAGTGGACCGCGGCGTGATCGAGGCCGCGCAGAGCATGGGCGCGAGCAACTGGACGATCATCTGGAAGGTGCTGGTGACGGAGGCGAGAACGTCGCTCCTCGTAGGCGTGACGATCGCCCTCGGCACGATCCTCGGCTATTCCGCGATGGCGGGCACCGTCGGGGGCGGAGGTCTCGGGGATATCGCGATCCGGTACGGCTATTACCGCTATGAGTTCGGCATTATGATCGTGACGGTGGTGATCCTCGTCCT
>CACZQS010000279.1 GCA_902783325.1 uncultured Lachnospiraceae bacterium | reverse complement strand
CTGACTTATTGTTCTCGGACCCGATTTTGTAATCTCGCTTCTTACGTCCTTCAGACATAAGAACCGAGAACAAAATCTGGCTCCTTTCTGCGGATATTGTACAACAGCTCTCCGTGTATGAACAGTCGTCCTGACAGTTATCATGCTCGCCGCTGTTCTTTTGCCTTTTTCCGCAGACTCACTGCGAGTATGCAAAAGTGGGACCGGTCACACCTGCCATTTTCTTTTTTGACAAATGTCACCGGCCCCGCCGTCTCTTTTTCAATTTTTTCGATTGTTACAATTCACAGCTCCTCAGTCAACCAGGTAAACATCCGAATACTGGACGCCGAAGTCCAGGCAAGCCTCATGAGAATCCATGTAAATGTCGACATGCCCATAACTTGTTCCTCGGTCCTCGACGGTATACACATTTCCGTCTATGAGCAGCTTCGTGCCGAAATCCACTCCGGCCATGGCCACTGTGCGTCCCTCCACCGGCATGGTTCCGCTGGCGGTGGGCTGTCCGGCCGATCCGCAGCACTGCGCGCAGTTGCAGTAAGCAGTCAGCATGAAATTGCCGAGATAGCTTCCGCTCTTTATTCTGTCCTCTTCAGAATCATCATAACTGCTGTCTTCTTCGTCCTCATCAAAGTCGTCATAGCCGCTGTCTTCTTCGTCCTCGCTGTCATATTCGTAATCCTCTGACTGATCCTCCTCGCTTTCTTCCTCGGACTGTATGTGGAGCAGGGCTCCCTTAGTGATCTCAATCTCATCCCAGTCATCTGCGAGGGCAGGTGAAGCCGCCGTCACGGCCATTGCGGCCGCAAGTGCTATGCACGCCAGTTTCTTGTAAAACATAAAAATCAACTCCTTTCAAATCACAGGACGTATTGTAACACACCCAGAATGCTTTTGAAAGGAGTTTGTCTTAATTTGTTAATAATTTTGTAACATTTGTCCTACATTTTGCTCTTACCGGACACGAGTCATGCGCTTATTCGCGGTAAATTATGTGCCAAAAGTGAGCCTTTTGGCGAAAATTTGAAGAAAAGTCCTTAAGAATATAAGCCCTCTGTCTCGGCTTCTGCTTCTGCTTCCTCCTGCGCCATCGTCTCTTCATACTTCGTGAGAATGATCGCCTGGATCTCGCCCCGTGTCTGAGAATTGATCGGGTGGGCGATATCGCGGTACTCCCCGTCAGCCGCTTTGCGGCTCGGCATGGCGATGAACAGTCCCTTCTCCCCTTCGATCACCTTGATGTCGTGAACGACAAACTCGTCATCGATGGTGATGGAGACCACAGCCTTCATCTTTCCTTCTTTAGATACCTTGCGCACTCTTACGTCAGTGATGTTCATAGTCTCTCCCTTTCTTATGCTTTCAGCATTTTCATTATCACATCCATGAAGGCGCACGCTTTAAGCGTTCCGCACCGATGGACATGTAAAGAATCTAAATGGCATATCTCTCGTTCTTCTCAAGAACAATCTTCACGCCGTTCTCCCCGCAGTGATAGGAGTTCGCCCGGATCGTATCCCGGCTCTCGACGACACAGTTTTCTATATGGGTATTGTCCCCGATATAGACGTCATTCAGAATAATGGAATTCCGGATATAGCAGTTGTTGCCCACGAAAACCTTTTTGAAAATGACGGAGTTCTCTATGGTTCCGTTCACGATGCAGCCCGAAGCCACCAGGGAATTGCGCACCGAGCATCCCGGATTGAACTTCGCGGGCGGGTTGTCATCCACTTTTGTATAAATCGAAGCGCCCTGCCGGAAGAAATAGTCGCGCACCTCCGCCTTAAGAAAATCCATATTCGTGCGGTAATAGGACTCGACCGTGGAGATATTGCTCCAATAGGTGCTGATCTTATACCCGTAGATCCGCTTCAGATCCTTATAGCGGATCAGGATATCCTTGACAAAATCCGCCCGGTCTTCCTGTGCGCACTTCTCGATCATCTCGATCAGCTGCCGCCTGCGGATCACGTAGATGCCGGTCGAAATCACGTTGGACTTCGAAACCATGGGCTTCTCGTCGAATTCCTCGATTCTCATGTCCTCATTCATCTTGAGAACTCCGAACCGGCTCAGGTCGTCGTCCCGGCACTCGGTACAGACAACCGTGACGTCCGCCCGCTTTGCGATGTGGAATTCCAGCACCTTGCTGAAATCGAGCTTGTAGATTCCGTCGCCGCTTGCGATCACGACATAGGGTTCATGGCACTGCCGCAGCCAGTCCAGATTCTGGTAAATGGCATCCGCCGTGCCTCTGTACCACCAGCTGTTTTTCGTCGTAATGGTCGGCGGGAAGAGGAAGAGGCCTCCCTGCTTCCGCCCGAAGTCCCACCACTTGGAAGAGGCCAGATGCTCATTTAAAGATCTCGCGTTATACTGCGTGAGCACCGCCACCTTCCCGATGTGGGAATTCGTCATGTTCGAAAGTGCGAAGTCAATGCTTCTGTAACTGCCCGCCATCGGCATCGCGGCGATGGCCCGCTTGCTCGAGAGCTCTCTCATCCTGTTGTTGTTGCCGCCTGCAAGTATGATGCCCACTGCTCTCATGCTTCGTCACCGCCTTTCTCGCCGCCCTTGATGATCGCGCCTCCGCTTTTTAAGGAGCCGCCCGGATAATCCGCTGATGTTGTCTCTCCGAGAATTGCTGTATTTCTTCCGATGCTGACCCCTCCCGGGATCACGGAATTCTCTCCCACTGTGACCAGCCCGAAGGCATAGACACTTCTGTTGTATTCATTCGGGGCATCCTCTCCGACACCCAGCACCGCCTGGTCTCCGATCACCGAATTCTGTGCGATCACCGCGCGGTTAATGCTTGCGCCCCTGCCGATGTAGGACTCCTGCATGATGATGGAGTCGCGCACAACTGCGCCTTCCTCGATGCGCACCGCCGGTCCGATGACCGATCCGTGCACTTCGCCGTAAACTTCAGCCCCCTCTCCGATAATGCACCGGTCGACTACCGCTTTCTCCGAGATGTAGTCGGGGGGAACGATATCGCCTCTTGTATAGATCTTCCAGAATTCCTCATAGAGATTGAATTCCGGAATCACGTCGATGAGCTCCATATTGGCTTCCCAGTAGGAGCCGAGCGTGCCGACATCCTTCCAGTACCCGTTGAACTCGTATGCGAAAAGCCGCTTGCCCGTCTCCTTGGCATAAGGCAGCACATGCTTCCCGAAGTCGAGTCCCGACTGGTCCTTCAGCGTGACGAGGGCCTCGCGGAGCGCCTTCCAGCTGAAGATATAGATGCCCATGGACGCAAGATTGCTGACAGGATGTTCCGGCTTCTCCTGAAACTCGGTAACCCTGCCGTGCTCATCCGTCACCATGATACCGAATCTGGAAGCCTCCTCCATAGGCACCGGCATCACGGCAATCGTTATATCCGCTTTGTTTGCTTTGTGGTAGTCGAGCATCACCTCATAATCCATCTTATAGATGTGATCCCCCGAAAGAATCAGCACATAGTCAGGATTATACTGCTCCATGAATTCAAGATTCTGATAAATGGCATTGGCCGTCCCCGTATACCAGTCCGTATTCCCGATCTTCTCGTAGGGAGGCAGGACCGTGACGCCTCCTACATTCCGGTCCAGATCCCAGGGGATGCCGATTCCGATGTGTGTGTTGAGCCTTAGCGGCCGGTATTGGGTGAGAACTCCCACGGTGTCGATTCCTGAGTTGATGCAGTTGCTTAAAGGGAAATCAATAATCCGGTACTTTCCCCCGAAAGACACGGCAGGCTTGGCTACATTGTCCGTCAGAACGCCCAGCCGGCTGCCCTGTCCTCCTGCAAGCAACATCGCGATCATTTCTTTTTTGATCATAAACTCACCTCGCTATCAAATTACGTCATGATCAACTGTGTCCGCTTGATTGCAACTAGATTATAACATAATGTCTCAGGTCTGTGAACATTAAGTACAATTAGAAGTCCGTGTGACCGCGATTTTTGGTGATTATCACGATGGCAGCATCAGCTCACTCAAATTTCCTTCAAGATAATCGTTCAATATTGACATTTGTAAAAGACAGGCGCCTCCCAATCGAAAAAAATCCGCCCGCCCCTCTTCAGTTCGTGGTATAACATAATGTAAAGTCTTATCCAATTCTGAAAAAATGAGACGGGAGCAATGTTATGTATGAAATAGATTTCAGAAACCAGCTGCATCTGCACTTCATAGGGATCGGCGGAATCAGCATGAGCGGTCTGGCCGAGATCCTTCTGGGAGAGGGGTTTGAGATTTCGGGTTCGGATGCGCACGAGTCGGCGCTGACGGAGCGTCTCCGCTCAAAAGGCGCCAGGATCCTGATCGGGCAGTCGGCAGACAACATCCGCCCGGGCATCGACTGCGTCGTCTATTCGGCGGCCATTCATCCCGACAATCCGGAATTCGCCGCGGCAAAAAACGCTGGCCTCCCGATGCTGACCAGAGCCGAGCTGCTCGGCCAGATCATGAGGAACTATGAGATGCCCATCGCAGTCGCCGGCACCCACGGCAAGACGACCACAACTTCCATGTGCTCCCACATCCTCATGCAGGCCGGTCTCGACCCCACGATTACGGTCGGCGGAATTCTGCCCTCCATCGACGGCAATATCCGCGTCGGGAGGTCCGGGACATTTATCACGGAAGCCTGCGAATATACAAACAGCTTTCTGTCCTTTTTTCCGAAGATGGAGCTCATCCTGAATGTCGATGCCGACCATCTGGATTTCTTCAAGGACATCGATGACATCGCCAGTTCATTCCATCGCTTCGCGGCGCTTCTTGATAAGGACGGGACTCTGATCATAAACCGGGATACCCGGAAATATGACGTCGTAACGAAGGGACTTTGCTGCGAAATCCTCACCTATTCCCTGGAGCAGGATGCGGATTACACAGCCGCCGATCTGCGCTTCAACGAACACGGCTGCGCCATTTTCAACTGTGTGGAGAGAGGGACTTCTTTAAGGGAATTCCGACTCTTCGTGCCGGGCATCCACAACGTCTCCAACGCCCTCGCCGCAATCGCCATGGCGAGAAAGCTGGGGCTTGATGCCGACACGATTGCGGAAGGTCTTGAGAGCTTCACGGGAACAGACAGGCGCTTCCAGCAAAAGGGCACGTTTAAGGGGGCCGAGATCATTGACGACTACGCCCATCATCCCACGGAGATCCGGGCCACTTTGACGGCGGCCGCCAATTACCCTCATAAAACTCTCTATGTCGCCTTCCAGCCTCACACCTACACGAGGACCAAGGCCCTCCTG
>CACZQS010000278.1 GCA_902783325.1 uncultured Lachnospiraceae bacterium | reverse complement strand
TCTTCCATAGGTGTCTCCCTCCGCTGTGCTGTGTGTGAGCATGGGAACAGTCGCCTGTCATCCTTCTGTAATAATATATCCGCCCATGTTATCCCCGGAAACAGTGTAGTCTCCGGATGGTTCCGGAATCTCCTTGTCCGCAGTGTAATACACACTGTACTCCTTCCCGCCGTATTCCACGCGCAGCGGATTCGACGGAGAAGTGTCGGCCTTCAGCATTTCCAGATATTCTTCGAGACAGAGGTTGTGCTCGTGCATATAGGCCGCGTGCGGCTGCCCGACATAGCGGAAATGCCACGCCTCGTTGCTGATCCCCGTGATATCGATCTTATCCTCGGCGTAGCGCCTCACGAACCCGTACCGGTAGGAATTCGCCGCCATCCATTTGGCATTTTCGCTCTCGGAAAAAGTTCCCTCGCTGCCGTCCCCGTAGATAATCCCGAGGTCCGCTGCCAGACCGGTGTGATGCTCGCTGTGTCCCGGCACCGCCACATACTTCTGCGAATAGCTCTCGCCGTAGAGCTCGGCGTACTCATCCCAGACATTCTCCTGATATTCCTTTGACCGCCATGCGCTGGACACTGACGTATACTGCGTCCCCATCGCTTCGTCGCAGTCCCGGATCATGTTATCAAGCGCCGGCATGATCTCCGAGCACAGCCGGAACTCCTCCTTCGACACCTTATAGGGGTATTTCTGCGCATCCACGATCCGGACAAGGTCCGCGTCCCCATTGGCGTCAAAGTCGTAGGCGTACTCGGAATTGACGAGGATCAGATTCCCTTTATGAATCTGTTCATCGGAAAATGTCACCATCGAAGTCTCTTCCACAGTGCTTACCTCGGCCGGCTCAGATACGGAGGCCGACTCCTCCGCCAATACCGCTGCGCTCTTCGGCGCCCCGCAGCCCGTGAGCAGAAGCGCAGCCGCCACCGCGCCCACAATCCATCTTCTCATCTTTTATCTTTCCTTCACCTTCTCCTTCTGTGATGCCTTCTCCCGCCGTGGTGGCATCTCTCGCACACACCGTAGGAATAATTCCATGGCAGAGGCCGCCCGCACTCGCGGCACCGGCGTCCCGTCAGTTCCTGCTTTTCCAGAATCTTCATGATCGCCAGCGAAAGCTTCTCCTTGATCTGAAGAATCTCCGGAATCCCCTCGGGGTGCTCAAAGCGGTCCATGTAAGCGTACAGCAGGTCACATATGTGGAAATCCTCCTCCAGGACCGGCAGGTCGGAGGCATTCCCGTCCTCGGGGATGTACGGCGGCAGGCAGCGCGTGTAGCCGAAGGGAATCCCCTCGCTCTCGCAGATAAACATCTCCCTCCAGATCCCCAGCAGCTCCTCGTTGGATTCGTCAAATGCCATCGTCACGAAGCGGTAGATCAGGTACTTGTCGTCGGAAATCTCCTCCAGCAGCTTCGCCAGCATGATCTCGCTCTCATTGAGGTTCTTGCGGAACCCGCGGCTCACCTCCATCTCCACCCACTGCACGAGAATCTCGGAAAGCGGCGCATTAATCCGCAGCAGTTCTTCGGGAAATGACACGACCGCCTCCGTATCCTGCGGCAAAGTCATTCCGAGCGCCTCTTCGATGAGCGGCGCGTCGTACAGCGTATTCACGAGTCCTTCATCAAAAATGCCGTATCTGCCCGCGCGCCCGGCGATCTGCTGGATCTCGGCGGGATAGAGCTCCCGGCGCTCATAGCCGTCGAACTTGTCCGTCTCGAGAAAAACGATGCGCCGCACAGGCATATTGAGGCCCATGCCGATCGCGTCCGTCGCCACGACGATCTCCGTCTCTCTCTCTCGGAAGCGTCTCGCCTCCTCGTAGCGGACGTCGTAGGGCAGGGCCCCGTATATGATGCTGCAGGTCTTGCCGATCTTCTGCAGCTCCGCCGCCACCGCATGCACGTCCCTTCTCGAGAAGACAATCAGCGCGTCCCCTGCGCGGACGTCGTAAGGGAACTGGAACACCTGCTTCTCAAAGATCAGCGGCGTCTTCCTCTCGTGGTAGACCGCCTCGCAGGTATCGCCGCATTCCGCGATGAGGCGGCGCAGCAGCATCTCCGCCGACGGTGCCGCGCACACATGGATCTCCCTCGCGCGCACACCGAGGATCGCCGCCGTCCAGGCTCCACCCCTCTCGTCGTCCGTCATCATCTGCGCCTCGTCGATCACCGCCACCTCGTATCGCTGCTTGAAATCCAGCATCTCGATGGTGGAGGAGCGCAGGGTCGCCCCCTCCACGACGCGCCTCTCCTCGCCGGTCACGAGCGTGCAGTCCGCGCCCGCGCGGTTCAGCGTGTCATACTGCTCGTAGGCGAGAAGCCTCAAGGGTGCCAGATACACTCCGCTCTCGGCGTTCTTAAGCCTCTCGATGGCATCGTAGGTTTTCCCGGAGTTCGTGGGTCCGATATGCAGTATAAAATGCCGCCGCATCGCCCTGGCGAGCGGAAAGAGATCCGGGTAGTGCTTCGGGATGGTGTCCGCGATCCCGGTGGTGATGATGCTCAGTCTCTCACGCCGCAGCATCCCCTCCTGGATCGGCTTCGAATAATAAGGATTCTCCTCGAGAAGCTCCGTGATGCGGTCAAAATCATAATACTCGCGGATGAATTCGTCTTCGTCAAAATCCTCCGTGAGGGCCGCGGCCTGCTGCTGCAGGAGATAAGCGATACCCTCACCCGTGTCCTCGCTTGCCATGAGTTCTTTCAGGAACGGGTACTCCTCACAAAGGAGTACGACAAGCGCCGACGAGGCACAGATCCCCGCCGCCGCAAAATGTCCGAACAGGAGCCCCCGGAGCGCCTCGGTGTCATACTGCTCGTAGAAGAGCTCGGCATTTTCCGTGTCGAGTTCTTCCGTCTGCTCGCGGAATCTGCCGCCTTCCTCCGTTCTCCGCACCGTCACGTACATCCTGTCCGAGCGGATGTAGGCGTCCGCCATTTCCCGCTCCTTCTTCAGAATGGCATCCCTGTGCGAAGAGGCAAACTCCTCCATCGGAAGCAAGTTAACATAAGTCTTCGCAATCTTCCGCAGCTTCTTCGCATAATCCTTCCGGACTTCGCGCCGCGCCTCCGTCTCCGCCCTTAGAAGAAGCTTTTCGAGCTCTTCACGGAAGGCCGGATTCTCAGCGATCCGACCCTCCTGAATCTCCTGATAGCGGGAACTGCGCCCGAGCGCCTCCTCGTACCGGCGGTGATATTCCTTTGTTTTCTTATAATTCTGGATGACGCTCTTCCGAGGGGCCTTCCCGTCCTGGTAACAGCCCTTCTTCGCGAAATTCCTCGCGTCGCGTTTGCATCTCTCTTTATACTTCAGCAGCAGGTCAATCCCGATCGCCTCCGCGTCCACGGGCGGCACCTTCAGTGCGTCCGCCTGGGCCGTCAGCTCCCGGAACTGCTTCTGCAGCTTCTCCGTCTGATTCATGCCTTATCCCTGCACCCCTTAATCCGGCAGCAAAACCACCCCCGCCGTCAGAGGTTTCTGTTCATCCCTTTGCATCCAGCCACTTGCAGGCCGCAAGCGCCGCCACCGCTCCGTCGGCGGCCGCGGTAGTCAGCTGGCGCACCTCCTTCGTCCGGCAGTCCCCGGCCGCAAAGATCCCGTCTGTTCCGGTCCCGCAGTCTTCTCCCGCCGCGATGTAGCCCTTCTCATCGAGAGTCACAATCCCTGCAAATGCCTCATTCGCAGGCATCTGTCCGACCGCTATGAAGAGCCCCGAAACATCCAGAACGCGCTTTTCACCCGAGAATTTATCCGTCACCTCAACGCCTTCCACCTTCGTCTCTCCCAAAATGGCACTGACGTTGGAATTAAGAACAAATTCCACGTTCTCCTTCGCGCGGAGAAGCTCCACGCTCTTCTCATCCCCGCGGAATGCGTCACGCCTGTGAATCAGATAGACGTGGCTGCAGTAATTCGCAAGGAACTGCGCGTCCTCGAGGGCCGTATTCCCGCCGCCGGCGACCGCCACTGCCTTTCCCCGGAAGAACATCCCGTCACAGGTTGCGCAGTAGGAGACGCCTCTGCCGATCATCTCCTGCTCCCGCTCTAAACCCAGCGGCCGGTTCTTTGCCCCGGTGGCCAGGATCACGGCCTTCGCCTCATACTCATGCCCGTCCGCGTCT
>CACZQS010000277.1 GCA_902783325.1 uncultured Lachnospiraceae bacterium | reverse complement strand
GCTTCCGCACTCTCGGGAGAGACCGCCGGCTTTTCTTCCGGAGATGCTGCCGGTTCCTTCTCATTGACTGCCGGCGCGGTCTCCGAAAGCGGCGCCGCGTCTGAAGCTTCCTCAATCGGAGCTGTCAGGGAAGGAGCAAGGGAATCAGCGCTCTCCGCCGCTTTTTCTTCCGCTTTGCGGCGCGGACGGCGCTGCTGCAGCTTGCTGGACGCATTCTGCTGACGCACAACGCGCACGATGCCGCTCTTCTTCTTCGGCTTATCCGAATCCCCTTCGTTGCTCTCCTCAGCCTTGGCCGCGGCTTTTCCGTCCGACGAACTGGCCTTGGCCGCCTCATCCTCTTTGGGAGCAGCCTCTTTCTTTCCGAAGGCAGAGCGGATATTCTCCACTTCGCCGTCCGGGACAAAGCTGACGCCTGTCAGCTTCGTATGTCCTTTTTCGGCAAGATAATCCAGAATCTCCTGTCTGGAAACACCTACCTCCATGGCCAGTTTGTGAACATTGATTTTTACCATATTAAGATCTCTCCTCATTTTAGCGGCAGTTTTTTCTTGCTGCCCTTTATAACTCTCTGATCGCCTTCGCGAGCTTTATGTCCGTAACGCAAGCCGTCGCACGGAACTCTCTGCCGATCACATGTCCGAGTGTCTCGCGGTCTCCGAATAAGAGATACGGGACCTCATGATATGCGCACATGTTCTGAAACTTCTTTTTTGTGTTATCCGAGGCATCCTCAGCGATCAGTACGAGATGCGCGCGCCCGCTTTTTACGGCTTTTTCGACGGAGAACTCGCCGCTCTCCATGCGCCCCGCTCTCGCCGCAAGTCCCAGATAGCCGCGGATTCTTTCTTCTTTTGTCACGGCTCTTCGACCTCCCGGGATAACTCCTCATAAACCTCGTCGGGAACCTGGATCCGCAGCGTCCTCTGAAGGGCTCCTGTTTTTTTCGCTCTGGCGGCGCACTCCGCATTCCGGCAGATATAGGCCCCGCGGCCGTCTGCCTTTCCCGACCGGTCTACTGCTGCACTCCCCTCCGGCGTCCTGACGACCCGGAGAAGTTCCTCTTTATTCCTGACCTTCCTGCACCCCGTACAGGTTCTCTTCGGCGCCCTCGGGGACGAGGCCGGATTCTTTTCCATCGTACTCCTCACTCTCCTCGTAATATACGCCATTTTCATCGAAATCATCGAGATACAGATCATCGAAATCGCCGGATTCGCGCGCCTGGGTCTCGGACTTGATATCAATCTTGTAGCCTGTGAGCCTCGCGGCGAGTCTGGCGTTCTGGCCTTCCTTGCCGATGGCCAGAGAGAGCTGGTAGTCCGGGACGATCACCTTCGCGGACCGGTTGTCCGGATCCGCTCCGACGGTGATGACTTTCGCGGGACTTAAGGCGTTCTCGATCAGAACGGCGGGATTCTCATCCCAGGCGATGATGTCGATCTTCTCGCCCCTGAGCTCATTCACAACCGCGCCCACGCGGCTGCCGTTCATTCCCACGCAGGCCCCGACGGGATCCACGTCCGGATTGTTGGACCAGACGGCCATCTTGGTTCTGGAGCCGGGCTCGCGGGACACGCCCTTGATCTCGACCGTGCCGTCCCTCACCTCGGAAACCTCTTCCTCGAAAAGCTTCCTGACGAGGTCCGGATGTGTCCTCGACACAAGAATCTTCGGCGCCTTCGTCGTGTTCTTGACGTCGATCACATATACCTTTACGCGCTCCGTGGGCTGGAATCTCTCGGAAGGAACCTGCTCATTCTCATTGAGGACGGCGTCGGCCTTGCCCAGATTGATGTAATAGGATTTATTCTGGTATCTTGAGACAACGCCGGATACGATCTCGCGCACCTTGCTGTTGTACTGATTGAAGACGGCGTTCCTCTCCTCTTCGCGGATCTTCTGAAGAATGATGTTCTTCGCATTCATCGTCGCGATTCTGCCGAAGGACTTGGAGTTGATCTCAATCGTGATGATGTCGCCGGCCATCACGTGCGGATCAATCTTCTTCGCTTCCTCAAGCGTCACCTGCAGCGTGGAATCGATAATATCCTCTTCGGACTCGACCACTTCCTTCTCGGCGATCACGGAGTACTCGCAGGTCTCCGGATCAATCTTCACTTCGATGTTGTCATTCTTGCCGAAATGCGACTTGCAGGCCTGGGAAAGTGCCTGTCCGATGGACTCGAGCAGCGACTCCCGGCTGATTCCCTTCTCCTTCTCAAGAAGTTCGATCGCAGCTTTCAACTCTGTGTTTTCAGTAGCCATAGCTTCCTCCTAAAATATGTTCCCCCCAATTATTATTCATTCAAACTCAAACGCGAGCCGGATGACGGACAAATCCTTTCTGGAAAATGTCTCCTCCCCGTCTTCCCCTTCGATTGTAACGTCTGTTCCGGTCCAGGATTTCAATATCCCGCGGAATTCCTTTTTTCCCGATACCGCCTTAAAGGTCTTCAGCTCGACTTCTTTCCCCGAAGCAAACTCGAAGTCGTGCGGCCTTTTGAGGGCTCTGCCGAGTCCCGGCGAGCTCACCTCCAGCGTGTAGGCATCCGGAATAAAATCATCCTCGTCAAGCATGGGATCCAGGGCGCGGCTCACGCTCTCGCAGTCGTCGATCATGACTCCGCCTTCTTTGTCGATAAAGCAGCGCAGATAATACTCCCCGCCCTCCTTTACGTACTCGGCGTCAACGGCTCTAAGTCCGCGTTCTTCAGTGACGCGGACGAGCAGGTCCCAGGCTTTCGATTCGATATCTTCTTTCTTGCTCATGAATTCCGGTAAAAAATTTTATTATGAGTGAGTCATTAAAACGGAGCGGACTAAGCGCCCGCTCCAACCTAAACCATCAGTAACCTATGACAATATAGCACCACAATTCCCAAAAAGCAAGCAAAAAAAGGCTTTTTCTCTTAAGACAGACGGTTTTTTGTGCCTTTTCCGCCGCGGTGGGCGAGCTTCAGCCGGTTCAGCGAGACCGTGCCGCCCCGGAAGGGGATCGTAAACTCCCTGGCATTCTCGAGAAGATAGGCGCTGTCGACGCTGTCGTTCTCCTGAAGTGCCATACCTCTGACACCCAAAGCGGTCTTCTTCAGCTCCGAGGCTTCCTGCAGAGAGAACTTCAGGAAATAGCCGGAATGGCTGATCAGGACGGCGTAGTCCATGGAGTCGCAGGGAGCGGCGAGAACCACCCGGTCCCCGTCCTGGAGCTTCGTCGACTGGATCGTGCGGACGGAGGAGACAAACTCCGCTCCGCTCGTGCGCTTCACAAAGCCTCTCGCCGTCACGAAGAAGAATTCGCTCTTCATCACGAAGGAGCCGGGACCGACAAACAGGATCTCTTCCTTTGCATTCTCGAAGTTGCTCAGGTTGTCGATCGGCACACCCTTCTCCCGGAGTTTTTTCTGCGGGATGTCCAGCACCTTGATGGAATGCATCTTCCCGATGTCCGTAAAGAGGCAGACCTTATCCGTATTCATCACGGTAAAGACATACTTGTTCTCGCTGTCCGCCGCTTCCTTGTTCTTTTCATATACGGAGGCATCCAGAGTTTTGGCGTAGCCAAAGCGGTCCAAACAGAAAACAACCTCCTCCTCCCTGATCTGCGGCTCCTCGATCACGATCTCGCCGGCGTCCTCCAAAGCGGTTCGGCGCGGAACGGTATATTCCTTCTTCAGATCATCGAGTTCGCCAAGAAGGAGAGACGCCATCTCATCGTGGTCTTCCAGCAGTTTCTGGTATTTCTCGATCTTCTTTAAGGTCTCGGCGTGCTCCTTCATGAGGATGTCGATCTCAAGTCCGATAAGCTTGACCAGACGCATGTCGAGGATGGCCGACGCCTGTCTCTCCGTAAACATCAGGAGCTCCGCTTCCTCTTTGCTCTTTTTCGACTTAAAGCGGATGCCCTCGGTCTTTCCCATGACGAGGCAGTCCATCGCCATTTTCCTGTTTTTGGAGCCGCGCAGAATCTCGATGATGAGATCGATGACATCCACCGCGCGGATGAGGCCTTCCTGCACTTCCTTCTGCTCGAGCTCGCGCGTGAGGAGGTTCTCATACTTCCGGTCGGCAATCTCAAACTGGAAGTCCACCTGGGATTCGATCAGCTGCTTCAGAGACATGGTCTCCGGACGGCCGTTCGAGACGACGAGCATATTGACGCCGAAGGTGTCCTCGAGCCTCGTCTTCTTGTAGAGGAGCCCTAAGAGCCTGTCGGTGTCCGTCCCTTTCCTGCACTCGATCACGATGCGGATGCCTTCCTTGGAACTCTGGTTGGAAATGTCGACGATATCCGCCGCCTGTCTGGACTCCGCGAGGGCTGCCACGTCGCTCATGAATTTGCCTATGCCGGCCCCGATCATCGTATAGGGGATCTCCGTCACGACGATATTCACGCGCCCGTTCTTTCCTTTTTCGATCTCAACCCTGCCGCGGAGACGGATTTTTCCCTGCCCCGTCTCGTAGATCTCTTTGAGGTCGCTTTGGTTTACGACGATGCCGCCGGTCGGGAAATCCGGGCCGGGGATATACTTCATGAGCTCCTCGCTGGTCACGCTGTCGTCGCGGATAAAGGCCTTCACTGCCTCAATGACTTCGCCGATGTTGTGCGGGGGGACCGATGTCGCCATACCCACGGCGATTCCCTCCGAACCGTTGATGAGAATGTTTGGAAGTCTGGAGGGCAGAACCACCGGTTCCTTCTCCGTCTCGTCAAAGTTTGGCATGTAGTCCACGATGTCCTTGTCGAGATCGCTGAGGAACACGTCCTCGGTAAACTTCTCGAGTCTCGCCTCCGTATAGCGCATCGCGGCGGCGCCGTCGCCCTCGATGGAGCCGAAGTTTCCGTGCCCGTCCACAAGGGTTCTTCCCTTTTTAAAGTCCTGCGCCATCACGACCAGAGAATCGTAGATGGAGCTGTCCCCGTGGGGATGGTATTTGCCCATCGTGTCGCCGACGATGCGGGCGCTCTTCCTGTACGGCCGGTCGGACTTCGTTCCGAGCTGCCACATGTCAAACAGCACGCGCCGCTGCACGGGCTTCAGGCCGTCACGCACATCCGGCAGGGCCCTCGCCACAATCACCGACATCGCATAGTCGATATAGTTTTTCTGCATGATCTCCGAATAATCTGTCCGGATGATCCGCTCTTCACTCTTGCTCATTCTTCTCTACCTGTTCATCATAATCTATGCAGAGGCAGCCATCCGGAAAGTGAATAATGTTTCCGGACAGCTGCTGTACCTTACTCAAACGTCGAGTTGGGCATCCCTGGCGTGCTCGTAAATAAACGCCTTTCTCGGCGGGACGTCCGTCCCCATCAGCACATCCGTGATGTCCGAGGACAGCCCCGGATTCCCGATCTCGATCCGGCGGAGCCTCCGCGTCTCCGGGTTGAGCGTCGTCTCCCACAGCTGCTCCGGATCCATCTCGCCGAGTCCCTTATAGCGCTGAAGAGTGAACTTCTTCGACTTGTTCTTTTTGCGGTACTGCTCCAGGGCCTTGTCGTCATAGAGGTACTCTCCCTCGCCCTTCGCCGGGATCACCTTGTAAAGCGGCGGCATCGCCACGTACACGTGTCCCTCGCCGATGAGGTCGGGCATGTAGCGGTAAAACAAAGTGAGGAGCAGCGTGCCGATATGCGCGCCGTCCACATCCGCATCCGCCATGATGATGATCTTGTCGTAGCGGAGCTTTGTGATGTCGAAGTCATTGCCGTAGCCCTCCGAGAAGCCGCAGCCGAATGAGGTGATCATAGTCTTGATCTCCGCGTTGGCCAGCACCTTGTCGATGCTCGCCTTCTCGACGTTCAGGATCTTTCCGCGAATCGGGAGGATCGCCTGATAATTCCTGTCCCTGGCGGTCTTCGCGCTTCCGCCGGCGGAGTCTCCCTCCACGATGAAGATCTCGCATTTCGACGCGTCCTTCGAGATGCAGTTCGCGAGCTTGCCGTTGGAGTCAAATGAGAATTTCTGCTTCGTCAGCAGATTGGATTTGACCTTCTCGGCGGATTTCCGGATCTTGGCGGACTTCTCCGCGCAGCTTAATACCGCCTTTAAGGTCTCCAGATTCCGGTCGAAATAGTGCGGGGCCTTGTCGGTGACGATTTTGGCAACTACGCGGGACGCGTCAGGATTGTCCAGCTTTGTCTTCGTCTGGCCCTCGAACCGGGGATCCGGATGCTTGATGGAGATCACGGCCGTCATGCCGCTGCGGATGTCGGGACCGGTAAAATTCTGGTCCTTCTCCTTGAGGACCCCGATCTCGCGGGCATAGGAATTCATGACCTGGGTAAAGGCCGTCTTGAATCCGGTAAGGTGAGTGCCTCCGTCCGCGTTGAAAATGTTGTTGCAGTAGCCCATGACATTTTCATGGAACTCGTTGACGTACTGGATCGCGATCTGCACCTCGATCCCCTCGTCCTCTCCCTCGAGGAAGATCGGCTCCGTGACGGCTTCGTCATTTTTATTCATGTCCCTCACAAACCCGATGATTCCGTCGGGCTCGCAAAAAACGGTGTCCTCCGTCTCCTCTTTTCTGAGGTCCCTGAAATAGATCGTGAGAGTAGGATTCAAATAGGCGGTCTCGTGGAGCCTCGATTTGACCTCGGTGGAGGAAAAGCGCGTCACGTCAAAGATCTCAGGATCCGGCAGGAAATTGACGGTCGTCCCCGTCTCTTTCGTCTTTCCCACCACGGGAAGGAGGCCGTTCACGAGCTCCATGTCCGGGACGCCGCGGCGGAAATGGTCGTGATGGATCGCCCCGTCCCTCTTGATGAGGACGTCCATCTCCGTCGACAGCGCGTTCACAACAGAAGAGCCGACTCCGTGAAGTCCGCCCGATGTCTTATATGCGTCCGAGTCAAATTTTCCGCCTGCGTGCAGAGTCGTATAGACGAGCCGCTCCGCCGGGACGCCTTTCTCGTGCATCCCCACCGGAACGCCCCGCCCGTCGTCCGTGACGGTGCACGAGCCGTTCTTTTCAAGTGTCACCCAGATATGGGAACAAAAACCTGCGAGATGTTCGTCGACAGCATTGTCCACGATCTCATAGATCAGATGGTTGAGACCCTTGCGCGATGTGCTCCCGATATACATGCCGGGACGCATGCGCACAGCCTCAAGCCCCTCGAGCACCTGTATGCTCGAAGCATCATAATTTTCCTTCTTAGACATAAATATACCCCCGCGCGTGCGCCGACCACTATATAGGGGACGCACGACGGGGATATTCTACTACATTTATACCGCCAAATGCTAGTCTTTTTATTTCTTTCTGTTCCTCATCATCGCGAATACGCTCTGAATGACGATGAATACGAAGAGCAGAGCGGCCGTCAGGATGTTCGGCCAGGAGCTGGCAAGCTTGCCGTTTGTCTTGACGATGGAGGAGATCGTGCCGTTGATCAGCACGCCGAAGAACGAGCCGATGACATTTCCCACACCGCCTGTCAGCAGCGTACCTCCGATGACCGCCGAGCTGATGGCATCCATCTCGAGGCCGGTTGCCTGGGACACGGATCCCGCCATGGTGTTGAGGGCGTAGCAGATCGCGCCGATCGAGCAGAAAATGGAGGAAAGCATGTAGGCGACCATCTTTACTTTCTTCACGTTAAGTCCCATCATGGCTGCGGAGACCGCATTGCCGCCGATCGCGTAAAATGCCCTGCCGAGCTTCGTGTACTTCAGCATGAGGTAGGTGAAGAGCAGGAGAAGCAGAGCGATCACCACGCTGGGGCGGATATAGGGCACCATGTATTTTCCCTTGTTGTTCAGATATCCGCCAAACGGGATGTTGATCTTCGCGTTTGCCCAGTCGTAGAAGAGTTTGCTGGTCTTCTCGGTGATCGAGACCTGTTCGGTACAGATCACGGCAGTCATGCCTCTGCAGAAGAACATGCCGGCCATGGTCACGATGAAGGGCTGGATCTCCAGGTACCCCACGAGGAAACCCTGGAACATGCCAAACGCGATACCGATCACGAGAACGATCAGGATCATGACGATCGCATTGTGTCCGGAGCGCATGCCGACCGCGAGGATCATGCAGTCCATGGCGATCAGGGCGCCGACGGAAATGTCAATTCCCGCAGTGAGCATGACGACCGTCAGTCCGCAGGTGACGCAGATCAGTCCCGAATTGGTGATCAGGATGTTGAGGAAGGTCTGCAGGTGTGAAAATCCTCTTGATGAGTAAGCGATGCAGCCGCCCGCATACAAAACAATAAACAGTCCGATGGTGATGAGAAGCAGGATCGTGTGTCCGTTCATCTTCGATTTTGTCTTCATACCGCTGCTCCTTTCACCTGTTTTGCTGCACTCCTTCTCTTAAAGAATGCCCTGAGAGGCGGAGCCTGGATGGCAACGATCAGGATGACGATGATGGCCTTGAACACAGGAGCCTGTGTGGAGGAAACGCCGAGAGCGTACAGCGTCGTCGTAATCGCCTGGATCGTATAAGCACCGATGATGGATCCGGCAAGTGAGAACTTGCCGCCGCCCAGCGAGTTGCCGCCGAGGGCCACCGAGAGGATGGCGTCCATCTCGAAGTAGAGGCCGATATTGTTGGAGTCGGCGGATGTGATTCTTGAGGCGGCGACGATGCCCGCGATACCTGCGAAGAGTCCGCAGACCGTGTAGGTCATGAAGATCATCCGCTTGGAATTAAGACCTGCGATGCGGCTGGCCTTGGGGTTGATGCCGACGGACTGGATGTACATTCCCATCGCCGTCTTCTTCAGGAACAGGGATGTCACTATGATGCACAGAGCCGCTATGACGAACGCGGTCGGAATGACTCCGATATAGCCGCCGAAGAAACCGAAGGCTTCGTTGCGCACGTAGACGATCAGGTCGTTGCACAGCAGAAGTCCTATGGCTCTTGCGGCGGAGAACAGGATCAGCGTCGCCACCATAGGTTGTATGTGGAAGTACGCGACCAGTGTCCCGTTAAACATACCGCACAGAACGCCGATGAAAATGCCGCCGAGAATGCCGACGATAAGCGGAACCGCAAGTGTCGTGGTGGAGGAAACCCCGTAGCCCGCGAGGAGCATGCAGCAGAAGCTCGCGCACAGGCTCATGACGGAGCCGACCGAGATATCCGTTCCTGCCGAGGAGGAGACCACCAACGTCATGCCGATCGCCAGGATCGCCACCTCGGAACCGCGGTTCAGGATATCGATGATTCGCCCGTACAGGATCGTGCCGTTTCCTGTGGTCTGGCGAAGAGTGATCATGAAGAAGGACAGCGGATTTGCGCCGATTGCCGCGTCGTGAATGATGTTGACTGCCATGACCAGCAGAAGGCTCACGACCGGCAGGAGCAGGTTCCAGTTTTTGATTCTTGTCAAGACGCTTTTATTATTCATGCCTCTTTTTCACCTCCCGCGATCGCTTTCATGACATTTTCCTGTGTCAGGTCGTGGTCCAGTTCTCCGACCTTCTCGCCGTCGCGCATGATGGCCATGCGGTTGCAGGTGCGGAGCATCTCCGAGATCTCGGAGGAGATGAACAGGATGCTCTTTCCCTGGGACGCGAGCTCCACGATCAGCTTCTGGATCTCGGATTTGGTTCCGATATCGATGCCACGGGTCGGCTCGTCGAGAATCAGGAAGTCCGGATTCGTGGCCAGCCATCTGGCCAGAATGACCTTCTGCTGGTTTCCGCCGGAGAGCTGCTTCACCATAGTCTCGGGGTTTGGCGTCTTGATGCGGACGAGGTCGATGTAGCGGTCCGCGATCTCTTCCTGTTTGGCTCTGGAGAGCTGTTTGAACATGCCTCTTTTGGCCTGCAGCGCGAGAATGATGTTCTCACGGACGGACAGGTCCGCGATGATGCCCTCCGCTTTCCGGTCGTCGGGCAGCATGCCCATGCCGAGGTTCATGGCGTCGATGGGCTGGTTGATCTTCACTTCCTTGCCGTCCACCTTCAGCGTCCCGGTGTTGGCCTTGTCCGCCCCGTAAATGGCGCGGGCAAGCTCGGAGCGGCCGGAGCCCAGAAGTCCGGCGATGCCGACGACTTCGCCCTTGTGAATATCGATGTCAAACGGCTTGATCGTTCCGGTGTGGCTGAGTCCCTTCGCGGAAATCTCGAGCTCTTTCTGCTCGACGTTTTCTATGCTCTCCTTCTGGATCTCCGCCAGGTCGTCCAGGTTCTTGCCCATCATGGCCGCCACCAGCTTCACTCTCGGAAGCTCGGCGATCGGGTATTCGCCCACGAGCTGGCCGTCCCGAAGGACCGTGATCCTGTCGCAGACCGCATAGACCTGCTCGAGGAAATGCGTGACGAAGATAATTCCGACGCCCTTATCCCTCAGAGCCCGCATCAGCGTAAAGAGCTTCTCCACTTCCTCGTCGTCGAGGGAGGATGTGGGCTCGTCCAGAATCAGCACCTTGCACTCCATATCGACCGCTCTCGCAATCGCCACCATCTGCTGGATCGCAAGGGAGTAGTTCTCAAGATTCTGTGTCACGTCGACCGCGATTCCCAGTTCGTCCATGATCTTCTGGGAGCGCTTGTTGTAGGAACGTCTGTCTATCGTGTGGAGCTTCGTCATGGGCTCGCGTCCGATGAACAGGTTCTCCGCGACAGAGAGGTTGGGGCACAGATTGACTTCCTGGTACACGGTTGAAATCCCGACCTCCTGGGCGTCCTTCGTGGAATGATTCTTGACCGGACCCGAGATTCCGTCCACGTGGATCTCGCCGCTCTCAAAGTCGTTGATGCCGGTCAGGCATTTGATCAGCGTGGACTTTCCGGCCCCGTTCTCCCCCATCAGCGCGTGGATCTCTCCTTTCCGGAGGGTAAAGTCCACGTTGGAGAGGGCCTTGACGCCGGGGAAGGTCATGGAGATCCCCCTCGCCGTTAATACCACATTTCCTTCCATACATACTCCTTTCCCGCTTTATACTCCGCTGTCCCTTTTCATGACTTGCTCTTGTTTTTGAAAGGGATCAGGCTTTCCTGTACCGTCCTATCAATGGCATGCTCTGTAAATAAATGAGCCTGAAAATTATTTATACAGCACTTCTATTGAAGGATTCTGGCAAAAAAGGAGGTTCCTGGAAATACTCAGGAACCTCCAGATTGAATCATTTACTCATCCGTTCTTGGGTTTTATGAAACCTGTTCGAAGAGGGTGAATTAATACTGAGCTTCGATGACCTCGTCAGTAACTTCTGTCATCTCCTGCGGCTCTCCGTTGATCTCGAAGTCAACGATCTGGTCAGGAAGTGCATACCAATGCTCAACCATGTAGACTTCCTTCTCGGGCTCTTCGCCGGAAGCGATGGTCTTGATAACTTCTTCCACGAACGGAGCTGCAAGCGGGTTGCACTCGAAGTCTGCGGAGATCTTGCCGGCCTTAACATCTTCAAGACCTGCTGTGCAAGCGTCATAGGAGATAAGGATGACATCATTGCCCGGGCCGTAGGTCACGCCTGCGTTGTCCATAGCTGTCATAGCGCCGAATGCTTCGTTATCGTTCTGGCAGACAACAACGTTGAACTGGCCTTCATAAGACTTGCAGTAGTTCTCCATGACTTCCTGGCCGCCGGCCTCTGTGAAGTCACCGGTCTGCTCGTCAAGCAGGTTCCAGCCGTACTTCTCAGCAACTTCGTTGAATCCGTCGGAACGGCCGATCTGAGCGGAAGAGCCTGTGGAGCCGGAGATTGTCAGAATGTTCAGCTCGTCGATGCCCTGAGCATCTGCATAAGCCTTCAGCCATTCGCCAGCTGCAAGACCTTCTGTCATGAAGTTGGAGCCTACCCATGCGGCGTACTTGTCGGAGTCATCGATTGTACGGTCGATTACGATAACCGGGATGCCTGCATCTTCGCACTCTGTAAGAACTGTGTCCCAGCCGGTTGCGATGATCGGGTCGATGATGATGTAATCAACATCCTGCTCGATGAAGGAACGAACTGCTTCCTTCTGGGCTGCTTCGTCGTTGTCGCAGTCCACGAAGCTCAGGTCATAGCCGTTTTCTGTTGAGAAAACATCCTGACAGGACTTTGTGGAAGCTGTGCGCCAGTCAGATTCATGGCCGACCTGTGCGAAGCCTACGCTGATAACGTCATCAGAAGCGGCAACCGCCATAGCCGGAAGCAGTGTCGCTGCCATAGCTGCGACAAGAACAGTTGTAAGTTTTCTCATAATGTCCTCCTTGAAATGAATCGTTTGGCCTTTTTTCGTTAAGGCATGTTACGGTTTGTAAGTTTCTGACGAAAGTATAACCCCACTTGCGGCTTCGATTCCATGAGTTCCTTTCTCGAAATTGGTTCTTTTTCTATCTGTTTTCTGACTCCTTCGCCGTTATAAGTTGAATTTTTTCTCTTCGCAAGTGGAATTTCTTACTTTTGCCGTCACTTAATTAACTGCTTCTATCCGGGGAATGAGAATTTCAACCTGCGTGCCCTCGCCGTAGACGCTGTGGAACACCAGCCCGGAGGATTCGCCATAGTTGAGGCGGAGGCGCTCCGCCACGTTGGAGAGGCCGAAATGCGTGTGATCGCCGTCCTGCTTTTCGTTGCCGTCGACGCGGCGGATCAGCTGTGTCAGCTGCTCCTTCGTCATCCCCATGCCGGTATCGCTGATCAGAATCCGCACTCTGCCCTCAAAGCCCTGAATCTGAATCGAGATATGTCCGCCGCCCCTTTTGTTCTTGATGCCGTGGTAAATGGCGTTCTCGACGACAGGCTGCAGCGTCATCTTCAGGATCGTGCAGTCCTCGCAGTCCGGATCCACATCGATGCTGTAGCTGAGCATATCGCGGTAGCGAAACTGCTGGATCTCGAGATAGGAACGGATGTGCATCTCCTCCTCGCGGATCCGGATCTCGTCGCGGCCGCCGGAAAGGGCGGTCCGGAAAAAGGTGGACAGGGCCGCCGCGATGTTCTCGACGTCTTCCTTGCGGTCGTCCTCCGCGAGCCAGACGATATTATCAAGAGTATTGTACAGGAAATGCGGATCGATCTGGGCCTGCAGGAGCTTCAGCTCCAGGTCCCTTAAGTGGATCTGCTCCTGCCTGTTTCTCTCCACCAGCTCCCCGAGCCTCGTGGCCATGCTGTTGAAGCTTCTTCCCAGCGTGCGGATCTCGGGCGTGCCTGCGGGTGTGACCTTCGCGTTGAAATTGCCGGCGCCGATCTGCTCCGCCGCGAGCATGAGCCGCTGCATCGGCTTCGTGACCGTGCGGGTGAGGTAAGTGGAGAGGACGAAGGCGAGAAAGATCAGGACGCCTGCCGCCAGCAGAGTAAACCGCGTGATGTGGATTCTCTGCTCGTCGATCTGCCGCCGGATCTGCTCCATGCTCACCGACTCGTAGTAGATGTACTCGGAGATTCTCTCCTGGATCATCTCCGTCAGCACGTAAATGTCATTGTCCAGGCTCTCCATATTCTCGTCATAGTGACCCGTCAGCTTGACGGTGGAGCTGATGTCATTTACCCGCTTGTGAAGCGTGATCAGGAGCTTCGTGGCGCGCTTGATGCTCTCAAGAGCCTCCGGCGAGACCGTCGTGGCCCGCACCTCCTCGAAGGTCTCCTCCGCGTCCCTGATGAGAGTCTCCGGATTCTCAAGTCCGAGCTCCGGGCCGACCCCGTATTTGGTGAGCGAGTGCGCGACCATCATGTAGAGGACCGAATCGATATTTTCCTTAAAGACGAGGTTGTGTTCGTTGACCTTCGTGATGTTTTCCACGACGGCATCATAGGATTCACTGATCCGGTTCAAAGAAAAAAGCAGGGCAAATGTCAGCACCGCAAACGGTATGATCAGCAGAATCGTAAGTGCCATCATCCGTTTGCGCAGCGACATTCCCCCTGCGCTCTTCTTTCTCACCCGTTTTTGTCCAGCCATAGATATTTTATGCTTCCGATTCGCCCGCTTCCTTCGAGCGCCCTCTCTTCCGGTATTCCATCGGCGACATGCCCTTCATCTTCTTGAAGGTCGTGCTGAAATAATGCGGATCGTTATAGCCCGAATTATACGCGACCTCGAAGCTCTTCAAGTCCGTGGTCATGAGCAGCTCACAGGCCTTCTCCATCCGCTTGCCGATCAGATACTCGATAAACGTCATCCCCATCTCGTGGGAGAAGATCGATGAGAACCGGTTGGGGCTTAAGCCCGCTGCCGCGGCCGCGCTCATGAGGGAGAGCGAGCCGTCCGTATAGTTCTCGTCGATGTAGCGGAGCGCATCCACCATCATCTGGCTGTTCTTCCTGGAGGTGTTGCTCTCCCGGAAACGGATCACCTCCTCAAGATAAGAGGTCAGGTACTGCTTCGCGTCTTCCGCGTTCTTGATCTGCCCTATGACGGAGTTGATGTCCCAGCGCTTTTCATTTACCTCCTCCACGTCCTTGTCCAGACCTTTCAGGAACCGGACCATGGCAAAGTAGCAGGACACGGTCAGGTAATTCAGGAAAACAGCGGACTGCACGTTGCTCTCCCCCACGGAGGCAAACACGTCGTCCACGAAATCCTTTGCCTCCTCCTCCGTCCCGGTGCGCATGAAATTCTCCCAGATCGTTCTAAGATTGTCGTTCTGGAGCGCGGTCTCCGTGTTGATGAGTCCGGAATTCTCCCCGCGGATCCTCTGCATGACCGGATCGGCGGAGCGGATCACCTGGTCTGAGGGCAGGAAGAAGCGGCTGGAGGCGGCTTTATAGGATTCCTGGTAAGCCTGATGAACCTCGCTCAAACGGAACACCGTCCTGCTGACACAGATAAAGTAGTGCATATCTCGCCCGGTGCACACATTGGAAATGATGCGGCTTATCAGCGAGCTGCTCTTTTCTTCCAGGTCCTCGTCGGATTTGCCGGTCAGAAGAATGAGGGAGCTGTCCAGGGAGTGACCGAACAGGAAGCATCCCTCTTCGTCCCCGGCGGCTTTGCTGAGGAGCTCGTCCGACTCCTGCTGCTTCCTGTAATCCGCCTCGCCGCTTATGTACACGAGCAGAATCCGGTAGGCCAGCGCACTGAGTTTTAACCCGATCTCATCGGCAAGGCTCAGGATCTGTGTCGTCCCGCTTTCCGCCGAGATCAGAGTGCGCAGAAGCCTCCTGCGGTCATGCTCGTCTTTCTCCCGTTTTTCCTCGAGCATGAGGTCGAACTGCTCTTCCTTGTTTTTCCGCTCTTCCTTGATAGAGTCGGCCAGGGCCCCGATCACCTCGCGGAGCCTCTTTGGCGTGATCGGCTTCAGCAGATATTCCGCGACTCCGATCCGCAGGGCCTCCTGGGCGTACTCAAATTCGCCATAGCCGGACAGGATCACGATCTTCGTGTCCGGAAGCTCTTTCCGTATGAGTCTGGACAGCTCGAGGCCGTCCATGAAAGGCATCTTGATGTCGGTGATCACGATGTCGGGGCGGTGCTCGAGAATCTGCGGCCAGGCGAGCTCGCCGTCGCCCGCCTCCCCGCAGAAATCGATGCCTTCCTCCTCCCAGTGAATCAGGCGCTTTATTCCTTCGCGCATCGCGATCTCGTCTTCTGCCAGAAATAATTTAATCATGTTAAAATCCTTCAGTAACTGCGTGCCTCAAGAAGCTCGTCCGTGATCAGCGTGACCGGATAGACTTCCTCCCCGACCGTCACTTCCCCGGGCTCGGCAAGAGAGGAAAACTGCTCCTCCCTCACGTACTGGATATGGCTGACCTCCTCCCCATTCTCGATCCGCCCGATCAGCTGGCTGAGCAGAGGGCCGTACAGAGGGGCGCATTCGGTGTTCACGAGGATCTCCCCGTCTTTTGTCATGCTCAGGCCTCCATGCGTCGAATCGAAGGAAAGGACCAGGATCTCGCCATCCTTAAGAGACGTGCCGGCCTTAAGTCCCGCCTCCTCAATGGCGGAAATGGCGCCGTAGGCCTCGTTGTCATTTTCACAATAGACGACCTGGATCTTATCCCCGTAGTTTTCGAGCATGTCCACCATCACCTCTTTGCCCTTGGCCGTGGTAAACTCGCCCTCCTTTCGGTCGAGAAGCGTCCAGGATTTATTTTCAAGAAGCGCGTCGTCAAGGGCGCGGGTCCGCCCGATCTGGGCCGAGGAATCCAGAGTGCCCTGTATGTGCACGATATTCAGCTCTCCCTCGTACCCGGTCCTTTCGAGATACTCCTTGAGATAGGCGCAGGCGCGCTGTCCCTCGAGATAAAAATCCGAGCCGAGCCAGGCGACATAGTCGTCCTCCTCCTTCGAGGCGACCTCCCGGTCGAAGACGATGACGGGGATGCCGGCCTCCCGGGCCTCCTCAAGCGACGCGTCCCAGCCGTTCTCCACCAGAGGGTCGAGAAGGATATAATCCACTTCCTGGTTGATGAATTCCCGCACTGCCTTGATCTGCTTTTCCGCTTTCTGCTGGGCATCGCTCGTGAGCAGGGAATACCCGTTCTCCCGGGTAAATGTCTCCTGGATCGACCGGTTGCACGCGATGCGCCAGTCGGACTCGGAGCCGATCATGACGTACCCGACCGTGAGGGTTCCCTTGTCATTGACCGCCACCTCGTTCGGAAGAGACGTCCAGGAATCCCCTTCGGTTTTACCAGAGGCATATGCCGGAAGCGATGCGCCGATAAGAGCCGCGGCAAGCGCGCCCAGAAGGATCCGCTCTTTCTTCATCCTTTCACACCTCCGCTTGTAAGACCGCCTGTCAGATGCTTCTCGATCGCCATGAAGAGGATCACCACGGGGATCGTCGCGAGGAGCGATGCCGCGAACAGATACTGCCACTCAATCATGTTGAAGGAGGAGAACTGGGTGATGCCCACCGTGATCGGACGGTTCGACGCGGTCGAGATCAGCACCGTCGAGATCGTATATTCATTCCAGGCATTGATAAAGACGAAGATCAGCGTCGTCACGATGCCGGGCGCGGCCATCGGAAGCAGCACCCTGACAAGCGACCCGATCGTTCCGCAGCCGTCGATCTTCGCCGCCTGCTCCATCTCCGGAGGAATCGCGACGAAGGTTCCCCTCAGGAGCCAGATCGCGAAGGCCTGGTTGAAGGCGGCATTGATAAAGATAAGTCCCCAGAGCGTGTCGCTCAAATGCAGCGTCGTCATCAGCTGTGAAATGCCGATGAGGAGCACCACCGGGGAAAACATCTGGCTCATGATCACAAATCCGAGGAAGAATTTCTTTCCCTTGAAATTCATCCGGGCCATCGCGTAGGCGGCCGGGATCCCGCAGAACATAGCAAGAAGCGTCGCGCCTCCCGCGATCAGGCCGGAATTGAGAAGATAGCGGGGCACGCCGCGGCTCACGATGTCCTTCAGGTTGCTCCAACGCCACTGAGTCGGGAGGAGGTGCAGGAAATGCATATCCAGCGTCTCCGCATTGGAGCGGAAAGCCGTGACCAGCATCACGTAATAGGGATACAGGGTGATCACGCATACCAGGATGACAAATGCGTAGAGAAGGACGCGCAGAATCGTATTCCGCACCGCCCCGTACCTCAGCCGCACCGCGCCGATGAAGGCGATGAAAATCGCTGCAAGAAGCAGCCAGATGAGAGGACTCGTCTCCATTCCAAGATTCTTGACCGCATCGGCGATATTTTCGCCCATCCTGCCGCCAAACAAAAATCCGTCAAGAGCGGTGTAGAAGGCCTCCTGCCCCTCCGTGACGAGTCCGTCCCGATAGAGACCGATCCGCCTCCAGAAGGTGTAATTGTTCATCAGCACAAAGACGGGGACAAGGACCAGGGAGACAAGAAGAAGGATCTCCGGGACTGTCCTGAGCACCTTGGCCGATCCGGGAAGCCATCTCCCGGTGCGGCGCGGGGAGACGGCGTATCCGGCTGCCGCGCAGATAAGAGAAAGCAGCATCGCCCCCAGAAGGAACCGCAGCACCCTCGACGAAGGAATTGCATCGTCTGCGAAAGACAGAATACTCTTCTGAAAGCCCTCTTCTATGGAAAATGCCACGAGCGACGTCGTCTTCCCCTTGGAATTCGTCCGCTCCGTCACATTTTCCTTAATTTCGACGGCAAAGCCCTGGTCCAGATATTTCTGTGCCTCGGCCTCGACTTCGGCGCGGACCTCCTTGTATTTCTCGTCTCCCACGACCGTGTTCGATGATTTTTTCGTGTACACGGCGGCGCTGAAGGTGTAAAGGGGGAGCACCATCAGTGCGATGGTCAGTCCGGTCCCTAAAATGATCAGAAGGAGGGAGATGATGTTGGATCTTCCGGCATTTTCAATATTCATGCCTCTTCCTCCTTTCTCATCACGGTGACCATGTAGATCCCGGCGCACAGGCACAGGATCAGGAAGCCGATGACGGACAGCGCGTTGGCGGGGCCCTTCTTCCGGTCATAGAAGCTCAGCATGTAGAGGAAGGTGATCATCGTGTCCGTCTTGTTGGCGGGCGCGCCCTTCGTCATCGTGAAGATGATCGGGAAGGAATTGAACACGTAGATGATGTTGAGGACCGTGCTCACCGACAGCGCCGGGCGGACCAGAGGCAGCGTGATATGGAACAGTTTCTTCCAGAAGCCGGCCCCGTCTACGGTGGCGGATTCGTAAAGAGATTCGTCGATGGACTGGAGTCCCGCAAGAACGCAGAAGGCCACGAAGGGAATCGTCACGAAGATGCCGCAGGCGCACTCCCAGATGAATTCGATCTGGTAGGTGGACCTCCAGTTTATGGCTTCGCGGATGATGCCCAGATTCAGCAGCACGGCATTGAGGCTGCCGTATTCGTACTTGATGATGTAATTCCAGACGGAGGCCTGGATGACGAGGGACGTCGCCCAGGGAAAGATCAGGACGGATCTCACGATCTTCCTTCCGGGGAACTTCTGGTTCAGGACGATCGCGATGATAAATCCGAACAGGGTCGAAAGCCCGACGACGGAGACCACCCAGATAAAGGTGTTCTTCATGACCGTGCCGAACGCGGGAAGATTCACGGCATCTGTATAGTTCTTCAGCCCGACGAAACCCCCGACGACACCCGCCTTCGAGATCTCGCTGAAGGACAGCTTAAAGACGATCACGATCGGAAATACGACGAAGACCGAGATCAGGATGATGCTCGGCAGCAGCCACATATAAGGCATCCATGGTTTTTTGTGATTTAGTGGATTCATACCGGCCTCATTTCAGGAAACAGTTCCCAATGTTTTTTATGATTGAAAAATGAGTCAGGGGGAAACATCCCCCGACTCATTATCCTCTCATATCGCAGATACAGCTATTCATGTATAAACATGAAATTTTCAGTCTGCTTTTCTCAGCCTTCCAGCTCGGCCTGAAGAGCATCGAGCTCGTCCTGGATGCTGGAGCCTGTCAGCGCGTTCTGCTCGGCAGCGATCACGCCCTGCTTGACCTGATCCCACTCCGCCTTCGCGGTCGGATAGAACTGGCAGCCGCCGAGGACATCGAGCCATGCCTCAAAGGTCGGATCCGCTTCGACAAGAGATTCCACTGCGGAGTTCACGGCCGGAAGGAAGCCTTCCATGGAGACCCAGCCGACATAGTTTTCGGGGTCGTAGAAGAACTTCAGGAATTTGCCGATGGCTTCATTTCTCGCATCCTGATCGGGCGCGGAGTCATCCTTAAATGCCATCACGCGGTCCATGACGCCGACAGAGGAGGATTCCTTGCCGTCATTTGCCGGGATGTTCACGGTGACCATGTTGATATCGCCTTCCTTATCAGCAACGTAAGTCGGAAGCTGGTTCGGGGCGATGACCATCGCGAGCTTGCCCGCAGCGAACATATCCTGCAGGTCATAGCGGGTCTGCGTGGCCGGGTTCGGGTTCGTGAATCCGCTGTCGATGAGGCCGAGCGCAAATTCGATGCCCTCTACGTTCTCAGGAGAGTTCACGGCCCAGTTGCCGTCCTCGTCGACGAAGCCGCCGCCATTTCCCCAAGTATAGTAAGCAAATGCAGCCTGGCCTTCGTCCGTCGTCATGTCGATGCCCCACGGATAAATCTCGCCGTCATAGTAATCGATGATCGCCTGGCAGCAGTCCTCGAGCTCCGACCAGGTTGTCGGATAGTCGATGCCGACTTCCTCGAAGATATCCGCGTTGCAGAACAGGGCGCGCGCGGAAGCCAGATCCGGAACCGCCCAGACCGTATCGTCGATCACGGACTGCTCGATGAAGGAGGGGAAGAAATCCTCATAGAGGTCTTCCGGACAGTAATCCGAAACGGGAAGAAGAAGTCCTTCATTCGCGTAATTCGCGAAGACGTCGATGTTCAGGATGTCGGGCGCATTGTCGTTCGCGATGCGGGTGTCGACTTCCGTGTAAACATCGTTCCAGGAAACCACATCAAGGTTCAGCTTGATGTCGGGATTCTCCTCTTCAAACTTGTCGACGAAATTCGTTCCGTCCATTCCGCTTCCGAGGAACCAATCATTCGTGTTGGGCCCGTACTGGCAGATGATGACATCAAGCTCGATGGGTTCATCCGCACTCACAGCCGTTGCGGCTCCTGCCGTCATCGCGGCCAGCATGGAAGCTGTCAGCAGCGTCGCTATCACTTTTTTCATACGCTTCTCCTTTCCGCTCATCTCAAGGATGTTTGTTACATAGCAACAAAATTATTCTAAAACCCTGCGTGCGTTTTGTCAATAATGGAAAAAGTTATGTAAACAAATATGACAATGGGGACAGTCCCCATTGTCATATTTGTTTACATAACTTTAATCATCCGATTCGGAGTAGTGGAGGCCGCCGTCGGGCGGGTTCCATGTGGTATTGCCGCGCTTTGTGCCCTCGGGGGCGTTGTCTCCCTCTCTTAAGACGATGACCGGCGTGAAGTAGTCGATGTCCTTGAACATCATGATCGCGTCGTCCGGGGGAAGGTTTACGCAGCCGTGGGAGCCGTACTCCCAGTACCAGCCGCCGCCGAAGTTCTCGCGCCAGGAGGCGTCGTGCATGCCGTAGCTCTCGAAGAAAGGCATCCACACATCGACGTGGGACTCGTATCTCTGTCCCGGATCCAGGGATGTCAGGGATCCGAGCGTCTGGTTCTCCAGCTTGTTGAGCACCGAGTACACTCCGGACGGCGTCCTGCGCTCGGGATCGTTTTCCTTGCCCGTGACGCAGTCCATCTCCATATACGGCTTGTAATCCTTAAAATAGGTGACGTGCTGATTGGTCACGTCGACTTCCACATAAGTTCCGCCGTTCTTGGGATCAATGGTCTCGCTGACGGAATTCTCGATCTGGATCTCCCGGTCCTCCCGGTTGATCAGGGCCTCGTACATCAGGTCCGTCTCCGCCTCCACGTCGATCTTGTAGCCGTAAGGCGCGCAGGGCAGCGTGACGGTACCGGCCGCGGAGGATTCGAATTCGACCGTCGTGCGCGCGTCGTCGTCCTCTTCCGCAATCGCCGTCATGATATTCCAGCATTTTGTGTAGACCGTGTCCTTCGGGAGGGACCAGTTCCCCGTCTCGTCGCTGTATGTGATCCATTCCACGAAGTCGTCCCGGTCGTAGGTATTGACCGTGCCGTCCTTCCTCTTTATGGAAATGACACAGTCCACGAAGCTGTTGAAGCGATCGACCGTATAGTTCAGGTCCTCATCGTCCTGCCTGAGCGCGGGCTTTTCGTACGCCCCGTCAATGGCGCCGAGATTAATCCTCGTCTCGGAGGCATTGATCGCCCGGTCCACCTCTTCGAAGACAGCATCCTCCACCGGTTTATTTCCCTCGACCTCCGTCGCCACGCGGAACGTGTTGTTGCTCAGCCTGACGATCGAAGCGCTTTTAGGCTTCGTGATGTTCTCCTCCTGGAATTCGGGAAGGGCTTCCAGATATCTGCGGAGCATGTCGGAGTCGAACTTGAAGCTCGTGCTCACGGAATAATTGCTCCGGGCCCCGAAGAAGCTCCGGATCCAGGCGGCCCGGTTCTGACCGGCCAGGATTTTCTCGACTTCATTGCTGGAGACATAGGTGAGGTCTATATCCTTACTGGAAAGATCCTCGATCCCGCCTCCCCTGAAGGCGAGCTCCAGAGTATAATTTTCCACAGTTTTCCGGAGGATGTCCTCCGCGTCCGCGACGGACATCCCCCCGACATCAAACCCGTTGATGTACGTGTGCGGCAGGAAACGGTTCCGGTAGCTGTTGGCCACGAGGCAGTAAATGAGCACCAGGGCCACAATAATACCGCCCGCGATAATAAGCCGCTGCTTCAGCACGTTCCTCTTCCGGGCCTTTCTCAGCTGCGTCCTGCGGCTGGGCTCTTCCGCCGTTCTCTTTCGGTTTGCCGATGACCTTCCGGCGGATCCCGAACGCACGCCCCTGCTTCCGGACACCCGCTTTCCTGGTGCAGGGGTCCGGCCCTCAGATCTCCGCTTCGCTGACCGCTCTTTATTCACTTCAGAAGATTTTCTGCTCTCCATGCCACACTATTCTTTCAGTCAGTATCATTCCCGTTATCAATGATTAATGCGAGTTCCTCAAGCTGTCCCTTGTCCACCCGGGACGGCGCTCCCATCATGAGATCCGAAGCGTCCTTCACCTTAGGAAATGCGATGACATCCCGGATTGAGGACGCGCCGGACAGCAGCATCACCATGCGGTCAAGCCCGTAGGCAAGGCCTGCGTGAGGAGGTACTCCGTACTTAAATGCCGTCAAAAGGAAACCGAACTGCTCGTTTGCCCTCTCCGGCGTAAACCCGAGAACCTCGAGCATCTTTTCCTGAATGTCGTCCATATGGATTCGAATGGAACCGCCTCCCATCTCGCAGCCGTTCAGCACGATGTCGTAGGCCTGCGCGCGGACGGAACCCGGATCTGAATCGATCCTCTTCCAGTCCTCCTCATAGGGCATCGTGAAGGGATGATGCATCGCCATGAATCTCCCCTCTTCCTCCGACCACTCGAGGAGCGGGAAGTCGACAACCCACACGAAGCGGAACTCATTTTTATCGATGAGGCCGAGCTCCTCGCCGAGCTCAAGCCGGACGGCGCAAAGAGACGCGCACACGACGCGGAACTTGTCCGCCGCAAAGAGCAGCAGGTCGCCCGCTTCGCCGCCCATCGCTTTGATGAGGGAAGCCATCTCCTCCTCCGTCATGAACTTCGAGAAGGAGCTCTTGACCGTTCCGTCACTTTTCAGCGCGGCATAGGCGAGGCCCTTGGCCCCGTAAGTCTTTGCCGTCTCCGTCAGCTTGTCGATGCGCTTTCTCGGCATGTCACCCTGGCCCTTCACATTGAGGCCGCGGACGATGCCGCCATTTTCAAGGGCTCCGGAAAAGACCGCAAAGCCGCAGCCGCGGACCTGTTCCGACACGTCGATGATCTCCATGCCGAAGCGGAGATCCGGCTTGTCCGAACCGTACCGGTCCATGGCGTCCTGCCAGGTGATCCGGCCGATGCCGTTTGCCTTGAGCTCTTTTCCCGCCTTTTCAACGCCTGATACCAGCGCCTCGTCGAAGGACAGCTCCCTCATGTACGAAGGAAGCTTCTCCATCAGGAAGGTCAGGAGACGCGTGTTGACGTCGATGACGTCATCCTGGTCCACAAAGGAGAGCTCCATGTCCACCTGCGTGAACTCCGGCTGGCGGTCCGCCCTCAGATCCTCGTCCCGGAAGCATCTGGCGATCTGGTAGTAGCGGTCAAAGCCCGAACACATCAGAAGCTGCTTGAGAAGCTGCGGGCTCTGCGGGAGCGCGTAGAAGCTTCCCGGATGCACGCGGCTCGGAACGAGATAGTCCCTCGCGCCCTCGGGAGTGCTCCCGATGAGGCTCGGGGTCTCGATGTCGAGGAAGCCCTCAGCACTCAGGAAATCCCGGATCAGCTGCACGACGCGCGCGCGGAACATAATCCGGTGCTGGAGCTCGGGTCTTCTTAAGTCCAGATAGCGGTATTTGAGCCGGAGGTCCTCCCTCGTATCGATCCCGTCCTGGATGAGAAATGGCGGCGTCTCCGCCTGAGAGAGGATCCTGAGCTCCGTCGGGATCACCTCGATCGTCCCCGTCTTCAGATTGGGGTTCACGGCACCGCCTCTTTTCTGAACCGTACCTACGACCGCGATCGCGGATTCGGATTTCAGTCCGCCCCATCTGGCGTCCGCGCCTTCCGACTCGGTCACGATCTGGATAATTCCGGAGCGGTCCCTCAAGTCGACGAATACGATTCCGCCTTTATTTCTGCACTTCGCGACCCACCCCATGAGTGTGACGCTTTGCCCGATCATTTCCTCCGTCACCTCGGCGCAGCGGCAGCTGCGCTTCAGTCCCTGCATTGATTCAGCCATAGTAATCTCCTAATATCATAATGACAATTGGGGTCAGGTTCCATTTGTCAACTGGTTGCACAAAGATGACAAATGGCACCTGTCCCCAATTGTCATCTGAGATTGTTACAGTATCAGTCAGCGTAGCACTCCCGGATCTCTTCGAAGCCGGCAGATGCAAGCTGCTCCTTCTGGAACTTCTTGTTCTTTTTCATGCGCGCGATGTCGACGCATTTTCCTTCCGCCCGAAGCTCCATCGCCTCGCGGAAGATCCCGGCGAGCTTCGCGTCCGGTACGTTCTTATCGATCAGGAACGCTATCTTCCCGGCCGCATCGGGAACGGAGAAGCCCCGCTCCAGAAGCAGCATGATGATGCGCTCAAAGCCGATCGAAAAGCCGACGGCCGGCGTCGCCTGCCCGGTGAACTTTCCGATCATCTCGTCATACCGTCCGCCTCCGCCGACCGATCCGCCGAACTCATCCATCGCGATCTCAAAGATCGGCCCGGTATAATAACCCATGCCGCGGACCAGGGTCGGGTCATAGACGACGCGGAAGTCCGGGCTCTTGACCTCATTCACGGCCGAGATGATCGTCATCAGCGGAGAGCCGGTTTCGTTCATAAGGGAAATGTCATCCTCCGACACTTCCTCACCTCCGGAGTTCTTAAAGCTCGCCAGATAGGCGCTCACCGTCTCTTCGGGGAAGCTCTCCGAAAGCTCGGCGCGGACGCCTTCCCACCCGATCTTATCCATCTTGTCGAGAATGATAAACACTTTCTCGAAATCGCTCTCGTTGAAGCCGGCTTTTTCCGCGGTTCGCTTAAGGAGCTTCCTGTCGTTGATCCGGATCGTAAATCCGTGAAAATCAAGCTTCGTGAGAACCGTCGTCGTCGCGAGGATCAGGTCGATCTCCGCAAGAGGGCTCGGGTCGCCAAGGATGTCGATATCGCACTGCGTGAACTGGCGGTATCTTCCCCTCTGGGGGCGGTCCGCACGGAAGACATTTCCGATCTGAAGAGCCTTAAACGGCGAGGGCAGCTCCGACGCGTGCGCCGCATAATACCTCGTGAGGGGCAGCGTCAGGTCGTAGCGGAGTCCGCTGTCCGTGACCGCCTCCTCTGTCGTCTCATGGCTCAGATCCAGCTTCTCTCCTCTTTTCAGGATCTTGAAGATCAGCTTCTCGTTCTCTCCTCCCTGTTTGGAGAGCAGGTTGCCGATGTGCTCCACGGCAGGCGTCTCTATGGATGAGAAGCCAAACCGCGAATAGGTGTCCCGGATGAGGCCGATGCAGTAATTCCGGACGGCCATCTCCTCCGGCAGAATATCCTTCATGCCGGTAACCGGCTTCTTAGTCATTGCCATATGGCTTTACCTCCTAACAGTTCTTCCCCTCCAAAAGCGTATCTCTCACCAAGCTCCGTATCGTCACCGGCAAGGCGGATCTGGTATTTCGTTCCCACGCGGTGCACCACATTTTCAAAAGCCAGGAAGATGCGCATGTCAAAATGCTTGATCTCATCGATCATGAGGCTCATGGCCTCATCCACCTCAAAGCGCTTCCTGTAGGGGCGGTCCGTCGTGAGCGCCGCAAACACGTCGCAGACGCGGATGATCCGCGCTCCCAGAGGGATCTCGTCTCCAACCAGATTTGACGGGAAACCTGTCCCGTCGTAGTCCTCGTGGTGATAGCGGACCGATTCCAGAATCAGGCCGCTGTAATCTCTCGCCTTCAGGATCTCATAAGAAAGGAGCGGATGCATCCGCACATATTTCATCTCTTCGATCACAAGAGGGCTTGCGATCTCCTCGTTGCCGTACAGATAATTGGTGAGCCTCAGCTTCCCTATGTCATGAAGCATGCCCGCGATCTGCAGCTGGTAGACCTGCTGCTCCCCCAGCATGAGGTCCCTTGCCAGATCCCGCACGAGGCAGCTGACATAGATCCCGTGCTCGAGCTCCTCTGTCAGATTATAATTTACTATACTGCCCATATTTCACTACTTAATTCCCGCTCAAACTTATTCTGCTGCGCTCAAGATAAGTCTTCACATCCTTGGGGCTGATGCTGCGCTCGATTCTCCCGTCCTCATAGACGCGCTTCGTGGAAGCCGCTGCGCCAAACGCCGCGATGGACTGCAATTCCTCCATGATGAGGATATTGTACAGACACTCCGCGCCCGGAACGGCGAACCCCGTGTTCTCCAGGTTTCCGCGCATATTCTTCTGCCTGTAGAGATAGTAGGGATGCATCCCCATCCCCGCGGCACTCTCCGCGGCCATGTCCATGATCCGCTCCGAGTTCTCGAGCGAATAGCCCCTGAAAGAACCCCTGTCCGCGTTCTCATCGGACTCCCTGTCCTCCCGGATCTTCAGCGTCAGGGCCGACGCCCGCTTCACCGCGAGGGAATGCACCGTGAGGGATTCGGGATGCAGGCAGGACACGGCCTCCAAGGTCCGCGCCACCTCCGCCTCCCCCTCTCCGGGAAGTCCGAGTATGATATCCATATTGATATTGTCAAATCCCGCCTCGCGGGCCATATGAAAAGCCCGCACCGTATCCGCGGAAGTGTGCTTTCTTCCGATCAGGGCGAGTGTGCTGTCATTCATGGTCTGCGGATTTACCGAGATGCGCGTGACACCCTGGTTTTTGAGGACGCGCAGCCGGTCCGTGGAAAATGAGTCCGGCCTCCCCGCTTCCACCGTAAACTCCAGTGTGTCGGAAAGATCCCAGATCTCCCGGATATCTGTAAGAAGGCGCTCCAGCTGCTCCGCTTCAAGGGAAGTCGGCGTGCCCCCTCCGATGTAAATGGTGCGGGGTCCGCCTTCAAAGCCTTCCTCCTGCATCCTTTTTTTCCGCTCAAGCATCTCGCGGCGCACCGCGAGGAGATACTCGTCCGCGCGCCCGCTCCATTTTCCGATCGGGCTTGAAGAAAATGTGCAGTAAAGGCAGATCGACGGACAGAACGGCACATGGACGTAAAGGCTGTAGTCCTTCGGCCCGTGGGGAACATGCTCCAGCAGTTCCCGCTCTCTCACTGCAATTTCGCTTGCCAGGCGCGCCTTCTTCTCAGATACAAAGTCCGCCTCCATGAGATGGCGCACGCACTCCTCTTCCGAAGCGCCCTCGAAAAGCATCTGCATGGGAATCTTCGTCGGACGTATCCCTGAGAGCATTCCCCAGGGAAGCTCCCGCCCGGTGTAGTTCTTCAGCGTCTCATAGACGTCTTTCTTCAGGGCGTCCTTCGTCTCTTTTCTCGAAGCGGACTCCGGAATCTCCACGGCGATCTCCAGGTC
>CACZQS010000276.1 GCA_902783325.1 uncultured Lachnospiraceae bacterium | reverse complement strand
GATGGTGCACAGTGACCCGTCATGTCCTGTGTTAAATGCCTGCAGCATGTCCACCGCCTCCCCGGATCTCACCTCGCCGACGATGATCCGGTCGGGGCGCATGCGGAGGGCCGATTTGATCAGATCGCGGATCGTGATGCTCTTTCCGCCTTCCATATTGGCATTCTTCGCCTCCAGACGCACGAGATTGTCAATGCCCTGTATTTGAAGCTCCGCGTTGTCTTCGATGGTAATGATGCGCTCGGTTTTCGGGATCGCGTTGGAGAGCGCGTTGAGAAATGTTGTCTTTCCGGCGCTGGTCCCGCCTCCGATGATCATGGAATACCCCGCCGCAACGAGAGTTTCCAGAAGCGCTGCCGCTTCTGCCGTGATGCTTCCGCTCTCGATCATGCTTCCGATCGTAATCGGCTTTTCCGGAAACTGGCGGATCGTCAGGATCGGGCCGTCGAGCGCGATGGGCGCGATGACGGCATTGACGCGGCTTCCGTCCGCAAGGCGCGCGTCGACGATGGGGTTCTGTTCGTTTACGACGCGGTTGCATTTCCCTACGATCTGCTGGATGACGTCCTCCAGCTTCTCCCGCGAGGAGAAGGAGCGCTCCCACTGCCGGATGCATCCGTTCTGCTCAATAAAGATGTGCTTTGGACCGTTGACCATGATTTCGGTTACGCTCTTGTCGTCGATCAGGTCCTGCAGGATATCGAGCCGCCGCACGGAATAGAAAAGCTCGCGGCTGATTGTCAGCCGCTCGGGCACCTTAAGCCGCGGCGTCCCGGTATCCGACAGCACCAGCTCGTCAATCATCGCGAGGATCTCTTCATCCTCGGCATCTCCCTTCGTCTCGAGCTGCTCCATCAGCTGCGCCCGGAGTGCATCGTAGCGTTCCTGGTATTTTTCCATGGCGGTCCCTCCAACCTTATGTCAACTATTATGACAATGGGGACAGTCCCCATTCTGCCCCCGATACTTCTCACACCTCGATTGCCACAATCTTCCTGCCCCACAGGACAGCCGCCGCATATGCCGCAAGGCAGGCTGTCATGATCGCTGCACCGAATAAAGTCGTATACATGATATCCAGAAAACCGGGAGACGCGAAGCGCATATAAAGGAGGATGCTGCACGGCATAATTCCCATAATTTTCTGCTCTAATTGCTTCGACGCAAGGGCGGTCTCGATCTCTCTCGAGACGTCTATCCTGCCGCCGATGGCGTCAGCCGCGCTTCGGATAATCGCCGGCATATTGCCTCCCATCCGCTTTGCCGCCGCAAACACTGCGGCAAAGTTCCGGATATCCTCGAGACCGGACCGCGCGGCAAAGTCAAGCAGCAGAGATTCCACGGGCACAGACAGGCGGCTCTGCTGGGCGATGTAGCGCAGCTCTCTCGTCATGTCCGCGTCTTTCCCGAGGATGGAGGCGAGATCCCGGGCCGCGGCCGGGAAGGCATTCTCCACAGAATAGCCGGCTTTTATTGACACCGACAGTGAATCGAGCGCTTCCCGGAAATCGTAAGAGAGCTTCTTCCGTCTGTCCTCCGCCTTTTTGGCGGAGCAGTGCCGAATCCACGGAATGAGCCCCGGAAGGGCAAGCGGTATGAGATACAGGCGGTTGTAAAAAAGAAAAAGGACCGCACCGGCTGCCGCAAGATAGATCAGGACAGCGGCGGCGGTTTCTTTCCCGTTCATAGAATAGCTGCGGTAGTCCGGCATCGGGCTGCTCCTTGCTGCCGCTTTTTTCTTTCCCTTCGGAGGCTTGAGCAGGCTGCCCTCTCTAAACAATTCCATGGCATTTCCTTCCTCTGTAAACTACAGTTTCTATCTGACGAAATCCGGTCGGATGCGAATCCTGCAGCCTCATGCCTTCGGCATTCGCCTAACAGTATTTCGCTCCTCTTCCCCGGCACCTAAGCCCCTTCTACAGGCGGTCCTTGTTGATCCACTCTTCGGCGCACCTTCCGACCGGACCATAGGGGAGCCGCTCCGCATAATGAGTTGTATTCTGCGAAGTTTTCACCAGAGGAATCTGAAGGTGATGCGTGCGGGAAGCAATCTCGACGTCGTGCTCCTTCAAAGCTTCCTCAAACTCCTTAAGCTTCGCCCTGGCCACCTCGTCACCGCGCAGAGGCATATAGATCACATCGCACTCTTCCAGGATTTCCGGCATGAACAGAGGGAGGGAACCCAGATCCAGCACCAGCATCTCATAAGAAGAATCCCTCCTGAGGCTCTCAAACATCCTCCTCCACTCGTCCTCCTCCACATTGTAGATCTCGGAAGGCGCACTGCAGGGCGGGACATACCCCATCTGCCCCAGCTCACGGATCAGCGGCAGGAGCCGCGCCGCGATGTTCTTTTCGCCGCGGCGGATATAATAGATGATATCGCTCAAATCCCGCTCCCAGCTCCCGTTCAGCAGCACCTTCATCCCGCTCCCAGCCTCGAAATTCAGGTAGAGAGTCGGCTTCACCCTGGCAAGATTCTGCCCCAGTGCAAGCGCAAAAGAAGTTTTTCCGCAGCGCGCGACCGGTGAAAAGACCCCGGCGATCTTCATGGGCGGTTTGATGATGACCCCCCGGTCGATCTCGATTCCCCCGCACTGCCTCCCATAGACTTCCATGACTTCCCGCATGACCTGCGAAGACGACTGGTACTTGCACACATTCGGAAAGAGCCCGTTCCCGCTGCTCCGGTCGGTCAGGACGATGATCTGGCCGGCCGGATACTCACATCCCTCCTCGAGATCATGCTCGGAAATGAGAAGGATCTCGACGTGGTGCGCCGTCACGTATTCCAGCAGCTTCTCTTTATCGGTAAATGCATGCACCTCAAACGGCATCGTCTTTTTCCTGTTCATATGCTCCATAAACCGCACTGCATACGACTCCTCGGAATCCATCAGAGCAAGCACCATTTTTCTCATACCACCAACCCTCCTGCATACAGAATCGATGTCATCAGTATCGGTACTGTAAAATGAAAACGATAAGCCCGGATATACCCCGGAAGAAGCAGCAGCGCAATTCCGCCCCCGCAGAATATGCACGCGGCAAGAAACGGAAGGATCACGGCTGAGCCCGCGATCGAACCGATCGCCATCAGGAGTTTGATATCTCCCGCTCCCATGACGCGGAAGTGAAAGAGCGGAAACCCCAGCGCAAACGGAACCGCCGCTCCTGCCGCGAAGCTTATGAGCCTGTCGCGGAGCGGCACAGCCTCAGCCGTCTCAAGAAGAAATGTCAGCGGGACGGCCGCTCCGTTCCCGCTTTCCGCCATCCCGCTGTTCATTCCGAAGCCCGCAGCTGCCGAGCAGATCACCCTCCCCCGCGCACATCCCGTTACGGCCAGAATGAGTCCCGCGGCAAGACCGGCAAGAACCAGCAGATTGCTGACCTTCCCGCTTCTTAAATCACTGACCGCCGCGCACAGCGCAAGCGGAAGAATATAGAGCGCACCAAGCGGCATATCCGTCCCTCCTCCATTGATTGGTACTATTCACGGTCATTGATCATTTCCTGAAAGTGCACTCAGTATATGAAAGAAATCCAAGGAGCCGCAATACCGGAATCGTGCATAAATCGGAAGCCTTTCTTTCGTGTGGAAAGTCAAGCCACAAAAAAGAACGGGGATCTCTCCCCGCCCTTTTTCATTCCATTTATTCAGTTGGTTTACCGGCTGTATCTCACGCAGCGGAATCCGCAGCAGACTCAGCTGAAGAAGCTGCAGATTCAGCTTCGGCTTCCTCTTCCGGCTGGATGGAAGCGCCCATGATCGCGACGATTCCCTGATAGTCCTCATCAGAGATCGGAGACCATGTGAACTCAAGGATGTAGCCGGCCTCGGTTGCCAGAGAGAGGCATGTCGAGTCATTCTCAGGCATGTCATAAGAAACAGCCGGAAGGCCGTTCACTGTCATAAGCTCGACATTCTCGACGCCATCAAGTCCCATAATCTCCTCAGCGTAGGCCTCGAGCTCCATGCCCTTCACATCAGCGTAAACGACAGATGCTGCAGCACTCTCGTCATCAGTCTGGAAATAAGCGATAAATCCTGCGTCCTTGTCGTCGTCGGTCAGCTCGACCTGCTTAAGAGCGCTCGGAACCCACATCTTGCACGCGATCTCATCAAATGTCACGAAATCACCCTGTGAGAGGATGTCGGTGTCGCTGGCTTTATTGGCCTCGACCATCATATCCCATGTGAGCTCGGTAACTTCCGCATCAGCTGCTGTGCTTTCAGCCGCCGTGCTGTCAGTCTCTTCGGCCATAACGGCGACAGAGCTGAAAATCATGCAGGAAGCGATCATCAT
>CACZQS010000275.1 GCA_902783325.1 uncultured Lachnospiraceae bacterium | reverse complement strand
CTGCGCCTGGCGCAGCGCATCCATCTGGTCAAGAACCGCAAATTTGGCAAATGCCACGATCCCGAGGACAATGACCGCGATGGCCAGAATATCCCCGAGATTGCTCTTCTCGGTTTCATAGCGGACAAGGTTGATCGTCGTCTTCTCCGGATATTTTGAGACGCGCTTTCCACCCGAACCGATGCTCATCTTAAGGAAGGAGCCACCGCCTTCTTTCGGGGCCTTCTCCTTTTGCACAGGCTCTTTCTTAAGGCGTTCTTTTTTCACACGTTCTTTCTTTTCGCGTTCTTTTTTTGCCATCTATGGCCTCCCCAAAAACATGCTTCACTGATTCCAGCAGATTCCGATCGCGGCGGCGCCGTTCATCAGGGCCTCGCCGCTTGTCTGATCTCCTCCGGCGAGTTCAGACAGAGGCACGAGCTCCAACTGGATCGTCTCTCGAATCTCATTGATCAGAGGCTTGATTCCCGCACCGCCTCCGCAATAGTACATCGTCTCAAGAGTATTCTCGCGATTTTCAAACGTGTAGTAGTTGATGGCGCGCATGACGTCGATCGCGATTCTTCCGTAGAGATCATGAACCGCTTCATTGTTCAGTGCTCCTTCCCGGTTCTCCTTCATATTGATCTCGGCGATATGCGGGTCACAGCCCATCACATCCGCAACTGTATTCGCCAGCATCATGCATCCGGTATCGATGCTTCGGGTGACTTCATAGATGCCGTGGGAGAAGATGTCAACTCTTGTGGCGCTGCATCCGAGATCCAGGACCGCAAAATCTCCTACCGCGAGCTCCGGGTAGAGGCAATGGAAGACATTCCCGATCGCCCGGCTCTCAGGGGCTGCCATAAGGAGCTTCACGCCGGCCCGCTTGAACATGGACAGGTAGTTGTCCATCACAGCCTTCGAGACGGCAACGGCGAGCAGATCCATCTCGGTGACATTCTGCTCCTCATCCCGGATGAGGCCTACCATTGAATAATCATAGATGTACTGATCCTTCTCATCTGAGATAAAATCATGGAATTCATAAGCCAGGTTAAACTCGAGCTGCTGCGCGCTCATGGCCGGCATGCGGGTGCGCCTTGTATAGGCGATGGAATCCGGCACCACAACCGCTCCCCGCTTGCAGGAGAACCCGTATTTCCGGATGCAGTCCCTCATCAGGTCCGCCATCGCCTCCCACTGAAGGATCTCGCCTCCGCGCACCATGTCGTCCGGGATATCCTCCACGGCAAAGCGTATCAGCCGCTCATTCTTTGTCTCCGCGAGCTTGATCCGGCGATTGCCGATCTCAACGCCCAGATAGGATTGTTTCGCCATAGTCTTGATTTCCTTCTGTCTATTCTGCAGTGTTGCTTCCGGAAGCCCTCCTCCGTGCACACGCATATTTATCTATTGTATCAAAAGAGTCCGATGTACCAGTTCACAACGACTGAGCCGATCATAATGCTGATATACGTCGCTGCCGCGATCGCCGGTCCGAAAGGAATGCGCTTTTTCTTCAATAGCGCCACCATAAGGAGCCCGGTGATGCACGAAAGAATCAGATTGAAAAAACCGACCGCCAGTCCGAGGTAGAGTCCGACAACAAAGAGAAGCTTGATGTCACCTCCGCCAAGAGACTCTTTTCCGGTGACCTTATCAAAGACGAGTGAGAGCAGAAGCATCGCGCCCGCAATCACGAAAGCGCCGAGGAGACTGCTCTGCACTGTCACTCCCAGACTGGGACTGATCCAGGCGGACAGGCCGCTCACACCGTCCCGAGGAAGAACGAGCGGAATCGTGACAGCCCACCAGATGATGCCTGCGATGATGAAGCCGTTCGGGATCCGGTAGGTATCGAGATCCACCAGAGACAATCCCAAAAGGATCACCGACAGCCCGAGGTAGCGAAGCGTCTCGCCGCTGATCCCGAAGCGCAGGACAATTCCCACAAAGGCCGCTGCCAGAAAGAGCTCCGTGATCATATAGCGCGGGGAGATCTTCTTTCCGCAGTAGCGGCATTTTCCTTTTAAAAACAGATAGCTGAAGACCGGTATGAGATCAAGGGCTTTCAGCTCATGCCCGCACTCCGCGCAGTGGCTGCGCCCCTTGAGAAAGTTCTCGCCATGGGCGATCCGCCACGCGGCACAGTTAATAAAGCTGCCGAAAACCGCTCCGAGAACCGCCGCCAGTATAGTGCAGTACAAAAGAAGGAGCGGGCTGTTCACCGCCATGCTCATTGCTTACCTCTCTCCCAGTCCAGCTTTACCTTGCCGTCGCCGGTCACGACGCGGATGACCATCGTGCCCGTCGGGCTGCGCCATGTTTCATCGCCGATCGTCATGACCTCATAGTCATTGTAGCCGAAGGGCCGCTGAGCGATAATCGCGTTGTTGATGTCGTCGTAGTAGCCGATGTATTCCCCGTTGACATAATGCGCACAGGAACCTCTATTGTTCCCGCAGCTGTCTACCGGACAGCCGAGCCCGTTATTCGAATTGACCATGGCGACGGACTCCGCCGTGTTCTCGCGGAGCGCATCCTCGCCCTTTCTCTGCTGGGCACTCAAGTAGCGAATCCCCTCAATCGCAAAGAAGGCGCACATCACAGCGATCAGGGCGATGAGAAGAACCTCGCGCCTCGTCACTGCTCCGGTTATGTCTTTCAGCTTGTTCCACATTTTCATTTTTACATCAAATCGTACATTGTGAACATCGGCAGGTAGATGCCGAGCACGATGAATCCGGCGAAGGCCGCCAGGAACACCATGATCGTCGGCTCGAGCTTGCTGATGGCCTTCTGCACGGCGTAATCGGATTCATTGGTGTAGTAGGCACCGATGACCTGAAGCGTCTTCTCCAGTTCACCGGTCTCCTCGCCGATGGCGGTCATCTCCTGCAGGATCGCAGGAAAGAACTTGCTCTGGCGGATGCAGTCGCCGAGCCGGTAGCCGGCCTCGACCTGATCAACCATCCTCTTCACCTCAAGAGAGAGCTGATAGTTGTCCATGACTTTGCTGGTGACGCTGAGCGCATTGCCGACCGGCAGGCCCGCCTCGAGAAGCGCCGCCATCGTGTTGGCAAATTGCGCCGCCCCGTTCAGAGTATTGATGTTGCCGAGGACGGGCATCTTCAGCAATGTCTTTGCCTGAGAGATCCGCCCCTGCTCGGTGCGCCCGTAAAGAAGCGTGCCGACAACAAAGGCGATGATGACCGCAGCCATGAGCCACCACCACGCGGCGAAGAAATCCGACATGGCGATCATGACCTTGGTGATCGTGGGCACTTCACCACCCAGGTCGCCGAACACAGCTGTCAGAGTCGGCATAACCTTGATCATGACGACAAAGAGCACGACGATCGCGACGACGATAACGAAGAGAGGGTAAGACATCGCCGACCGCACCTTTTGCGCGAGCTGATAGGACTTTGAATAGTAATCCTCCAGCGTCTTGAAGGAGTGTTCCAGTGTACCGGAATACTCACCGGCGCGAACCGTCTCGATAAATGTCACCGGCAGGCCTTCGCAGTTCTTCTCAAAGCTGTTGGCAACGGAAGCGCCCTGTGAAACATCCTGCGCCGAAGCGTGAAGCATCGCTTTCAGCTTTTTGTCTTCGGTCTGGTTTGCGATCATTTCCATGCAGACCGCGATATTCATGCCGGACTGCAGCATGATCGCGAACTGCGAGCACATCACGGAAAGTGCTTTGTGATCTACTTTTTTATTGATATCCTGGCTCAAAAAAGCCAGCGCATCGTTCTTGACGACTTCATCGACCTTGACCACTACGGGATACTGCGCCTTAATTCGCGCTACCGCAGCAAATTCGTCGATTGCGTCCACGACGCCATTTACCTTGGCGCCGTCCGCCGAAAGGGCCGTATACTTATAAGTTGCCACTTACGTGTGCTCCTTTCTTCACGGGTTATGTTCTCTTAAACATGCCTCTGCCCTGCTGCTGCGAGCCGACGCCCTGCGCCGCTCCCATGGGACGCGCACCCGGATTTGCTCCTGCCTGACCGGGGCCGGCCGGGCGCGTGCTGAAGGTGCTCATGCCGCCGACATTTGCGCGGACATAATCCGGATCCGCCGCCGCCTCGATCGCGGTCTGCGTGTCGATCTTTCCTTCGCGGACCATCTGCAGGAGGCAGTTGTCCATCGTGATGCTGCCCTGCTTGGCGGACGAAAGAAGTGAAGACTGCATCTGCGGGGTCTTTCCCTCGCGGATCAGGTTCTTGATCGCGACGGTGACGTACATCGCCTGGCAGGCCGCGCAGCGTCCCTTTCCGCCTTTTCTGACAAGCAGCTGCTGCGAGAGCACTGCCTTCAAGGTCGTCGAGAGCTGCATGCGGATCTGCGGCTGTCTCTCCGCCGGGAAGGACCCTACGATACGGTCAACGCTGTCAACCGCGGAATTCGTGTGAAGTGTCGCGAAGACCAGGTGGCCGGTCTCGGCCGCCGTCAACGCGATCTCGATCGTCTCCGGGTCACGCATCTCGCCGATCAGGATGATATCCGGGTCCTCGCGGAGGATCGCGCGGAGGCCGTCGGAATAGGACTTCGTGTCCTTGCCGATCTCTCTCTGGTTGATGAGG
>CACZQS010000274.1 GCA_902783325.1 uncultured Lachnospiraceae bacterium | reverse complement strand
TTGATGATACCGACACGCAGTCCGTGCGGATTAACTTTCTGACCCATTGTGTCCTCCTTTATTTCTCATCCAGAATGATCGTGATATGGCTTGTACGCTTCAGGATCCTGTAGGCGCGGCCCTGTGCGCGCGGCTGGATCCGCTTCATCGTTGTCGCTCTGCCGGCATAGCACTCAGCCACATAGAGGTTGGCGCGGCTCATGCCGTTGTTGTTTTCAGCATTTGCGACAGCAGACTCAAGAAGCTTCTTGATCACTGCGGATGCATATCTCGGACTGTATGTCAGAATACCGATAGCCGTCTCCACATCCTTGCCGCGGATCGCGTCCAGTACGAAGCAGGCCTTCTGAACGGATATCCTGGCATAGGAAAGACGTGCTGACGGTCTCGTCTCTTTCTTTGAATCGTTTCTCTCCCGTTTGATCTGGGATCTATGTCCTTTAGCCATCGTTAATCTCCTTTCAAATCAGCCTTATCTCGACTTGGACTCGGACTTTGTATGTCCTCTGTAAGTCCTCGTCGCGACAAATTCACCGAGCTTGTGTCCGACCATGTCTTCTGTCACATAGACCGGCACATGCTTTCTTCCGTCATGTACTGCAAATGTATGCCCCACAAAGCTCGGGAAGATCGTGGAACGGCGCGACCACGTCTTGATGACAGCCTTCTCGCCGGAGGCGTTGAGGGCGTCAACCTTCTTGAGCAGAGACGCGTCTGCGAAAGGACCTTTCTTTAATGAACGTGACATGTATCTCTACCTCCTCTTACCTGGAACCGGCGCCCTTGCCGTTTCTTCTTCTGACGATCATCTTATCAGACTGCTTCTTATGCTTTCTCGTCTTGTAGCCGAGCGCGGGCTTGCCCCACGGAGTGCTCGGGCCCGGACGTCCGATCGGAGCTCTGCCCTCGCCGCCGCCGTGCGGGTGGTCATTCGGGTTCATGACGCTGCCGCGGACTGTCGGGCGGATGCCCATATGTCTCTTGCGGCCGGCCTTGCCGATGTTGATCAGGTTGTGATCGCCGTTGCCAACGACACCGATTGTGGCGCGGCAGTTGATCGGAACCATTCTCATCTCGCCGGAGGGGAGACGGAGTGTGGCGTACTTGCCTTCCTTAGCCATGAGCTGTGCGCCGTTGCCTGCGGCTCTGACCATCTGGCCGCCGCGGCCGGGCTGCAGCTCGACGTTGTGAACTACGGAACCTACGGGGATCGCCGTGAAGGGGAGGCAGTTGCCGATTCTGACTTCTGCGTCCGGACCGCTCATAACCTGCTGTCCGACCTTCAGGCCTTCCGGAGCGAGGATGTATGCCTTGACGCCGTCTTCATAGCAGATGAGCGCGATGTTCGCCGTGCGGTTGGGATCGTACTCGATGCTCTTGACTGTGGCCGGCATGCCGTCCTTGCTGTTTCTCTTGAAATCGATGATTCTGTATCTTCTTCTGCTCCCGCCTCCGCGATGACGGCAAGTGATCTTGCCCTGGTTATTGCGGCCGGAATTCTTCTTAAGAGCCTCCGTCAGGGATCTCTCAGGAGTGGACTTCGTGATCTCACTGAAGTCAGAGCCTGACATGTTCCGTCTTGACGGTGTATAAGGCTTATATGTCTTAATACCCATGTTGGTTACTCTCCTCTATCTTCACTGGTTCAGAACTCGCTGAACTGTTGTTTATTATCACGCTTGTTCTGCGTATATTCTCTTAGGATAATCAAAGTCCTGAGAAGATCTCGATTTCCTTGCTGTCCTCTGTGAGGAACACATAAGCCTTTTTCTTCTTCTCGGTTCTGCCGAAGACCATGCCCCTGCGCTTTTTCTTGCCGGGAACATTCATCGTCTTGACTGCCTTGACCTTGGTTCCTTCAAACATTCTCTGCACAGCTTCTTTGATCTGCGCCTTGTTTGCTTCCGGATGAACATAGAACGCGTACTTCTTATCGCTCATCATGTTCATGCTCTTTTCTGTCACGACCGGTCGTAAGATGACGTCGTAATACTTCAGATCTGCCATTATGCGAACACCTCCTCGATCGCCTTCACTGCATCCTGTGTGAGGACCAGCTTCTTGTATTTCAGGATGTCGTAGACGCTTAAGGAACCAGCGTGTGAGAGCTTGACTTCCTGCAGGTTTCTTGTTGAGAGGAATACGTTCCTGTCAGCACCCTCAAGGACGACATACGCCTTATCGGCGCCGAGATTCTTCATCACGCGGACCATGTTCTTTGTCTTGGCATCGTCAAACGCGATCTTGTCGACAACGATCAGGTCTTCGGACTGAAGCTTGGAAGTAAGCGCCGAACGAATCGCGGCCTTCTTCTCTTTCTTGTTCATCTTGAAGGAATAATCCCTCGGTGTCGGGGCAAATACGACGCCGCCGTGTCTCCACTGCGGAGCGCGGATGGAGCCCTGTCTCGCATGACCGGTGCCCTTCTGTCTCCAGGGCTTGATGCCGCCTCCGGAAACCTCGCCGCGTGTCTTTGCCTTCTGCGTGCCCTGTCTCTTGTTGGCGAGATGCTGCACGACTGCCTGATGAACCAGGTTCTCCTTAAGCGGAGCGCCAAACACTGCGTCGCTTAAGTCCATCGTTCCGACGGTCTGGCCATCCATATTATATACAGATACGTTAGCCATCTTGTTTCGTCCTCCTTATCACTTACTCTGCTTCACTGTCTCCTTGACCGTCACAAGGCACTTCTTCGCGCCCGGAACGGCACCCTTGACAAGGAGAAG
>CACZQS010000273.1 GCA_902783325.1 uncultured Lachnospiraceae bacterium | reverse complement strand
TTATTGTTCTCGGACCCGATTTTGTAATCTCGCTTCTTACGTCCTTCGGACATAAGAACCGAGAACAAAATCTGGCTCCTCTATAAGCTCTATTTTGATGTTGCTCTGCTATCTCTTAACGTATGTTCCTGCGACGGCCGATGTGGGCTCGGCGTCTCTGGCGGCGAGGACGCCGCCGACGAAGACATATTTCGCGCGGCCTTTGACCTCCATGCCCTCAAACGGCGTATAGTCCACGTTCTGATGCTGGTTCTTTGCCGAGATCGTCCACTTCTTTTCGGGGTCCCAAACCACGAGGTCGGCATCCGCTCCTTCCTGAAGAGAGCCTTTCCGCGGGTACATGCCGAAGACTTTCGCCGGATTTGTGCTTAAGAGCCGGCAGTAATCCGAAGGGGTGAGCTCCGTCCCGAATATGGTCATGAAGACAGCCGGTCTGTGCTCGATGCCGGGAGCTCCGTTCGGGATCTTCGTGAAATTATCCCTCCCTGCCTGCTTCTGCGTGCCGAAAAAGAAGCTGCAGTGGTCGGTGGCAATCGTATCGATCTCGCCATTTATAACGGCTTCCTTAAGCGCATTGATGTCCTCCTCCTTCCGGAGCGGAGGCGAGCATACGTACTTGGCCCCCTCAAAATCGGGGAGCGAATACTTGCTGTCGTCAAAGAGCATGTACTGCGGGCACGACTCCACGTAGAGCGGGAAGCCGCCCTCCGCTCTCGCCTTCCGGATTTCCTCCAAACCGAGCCTGGTGCTCAGATGCACGATATTGATGGCGGCTCCCGTCAGCTTCCCGAGATAGCAGAACCGGTTTACGGCCTCCGCCTCCACCTCCGCCGGACGGCTTAAGGGGTGGGCCGAAGTGTCCGTGTGCCCGGCGCTCAGCTGTTCGAGCTGAAGTTTGGTGACCAAACCGCCGTTCTCGCAGTGGCAGCCCGTAATTCCGCCAAACTTTTTGACTTCCTCAAGCACCTCAAGGATCTGCGCGTCCGTGAGGGCCGTGTCGTATGCCATATAGACCTTGAAAGAGCTGACGCCGGCCTCCCTGAGTGCGGGAAGCTCTTTTTTTGCCTGCTCGTTCCAGTCGCAGATGGCCATGTGGAAGGCGTAATTCGCGCGGGATTTTCCTTCCGCCTTTTTCTTCCAGGTCTTAAGGGCGTTCAGCACCGTGTCCCCTTTATACTGGGTCGCGAAATCCACGACTGTCGTCGTGCCGCCGCAGACGGCTCCGGTCGTCCCCGAAGCAAAATCATCTGCTGTCACCGTGCCGGCCACCGGAAGATCCAGGTGCGTATGCCCGTCTATGAAGCCCGGGAACACATAGCATCCCTCCGCGTCCACGACTTCATCCTCCGGACGGGGAGTAATCTCTCCGACGCTCACGATCTTTCCTTTGTCAAAAGCCAGGGAAGCTTTCCTCTCTCCTTCCGCCGTCACCAGCGTTCCGTTTACAAGAATGGTCATCTCACGTAAGCCTCCTTATTCCTGTACATTCTGAATCAGGGTGCCTGTCTTCCCGTCGATCCCGTCCTTTGCCTTCTCCAGAAGCGTGATCAGGGCCTTCCGGTTGGGGGCGGATTCTGCGAATTCCAGCGCCGCCTGGACCTTCGGAAGCATGGAGCCGGGGGCAAATTCTCTCGCCGCGATATACCGGCGGGCATCCTCCGGCGTCAGGAAGTCGAGGCCGAATTCATCCGGCGTTCCGAAATGGATCGCCACCTTCTCGACAGCTGTCAGGATGATCAGCAGGTCCGCGTTCAGCTGGCGGGCCATGCACGACGCTGCGAAATCCTTGTCCACGACCGCCGCGGCGCCCTTCAGGTGATGGCCGCTCGTCTTAAAGACCGGGATGCCGCCTCCGCCGCAGGCGATGACGATATGGTTGGTGGAAACCAGAGATTCAATCGTATCAATCTCCACGATCGACTGCGGTCTCGGGGAAGCCACAACTCTCCGGTATCCGCGGCCGGCATCCTCGACGATCTGGCATTTCTCCCTCTTGGCGAGAGCTTCCGCCTCTTCTTTTGTCATAAACGCGCCGATCGGCTTCGTCGGATTAGTAAAGGCCTGGTCCAGATGATCCACCTCTACCTGTGTCAGAACAGTGGCCACACCTTTATCGATGCCGCGGTCCAGCAGCTCCTCCCGCATCTCGTTCTGCAGGTCATATCCGATATATCCCTGGCTCATCGCAACACAGACAGACAGCGGGATCGGGCTGTAGTGTTCGGGCTCCGCGCGCACCAGCGCCGCCATGGCATTCTGGATCATTCCCACCTGCGGCCCGTTGCCGTGCGCGATGACGACATCCCAGCCGTCCTCCACCAGGTCCACAATTGCCTTTGACGTCTTCCGCACCGCGGTCATCTGCTCCGGCAGGTTATTGCCCAGCGCGTTGCCGCCGAGCGCTATGACTACTCGTTTTCCCATATCCGCCTCCTTTTTCCGTGTCCTGGTTCGCTTAAGGAGGAGTCCGTTAAGGGACTCCTCCTCCTTTCTTTCAGCAGTGTTTTTCCTTTTCACCTGTTTATATATCTTTCCGCCGCGCGTTCTTCCAGATACTTCAGAGCCGCTGCCGGATTCTTCTCCTTCGCGAGGAAGATCATCGCAGCAATGATGTACGGCTTGAAGCTCGCTTCTTTATAAAGCGGCACGCGGTAACGGTCAAACACGGAGGCCTCCACTTCGCCGTCCTTGCAGGACACGTCGTTGATATCCGCCGGCAGGCAGTGCAGGTAGAGGGCCTTGCCGTCCTTCGTGGTCTTCATAAGTTCTTCGGTGCAGCACCAGTCCTTATGCTCCGCATTCTGGGCGAGCAGCTCCTTCTCCAGCTTGTCGATTCCGTCAAAATCGCCCTCGGCGTAAAGGTTTGTGCGCTTTTCCATAGCGGCAAACGGAGCCCAGCTCTTCGGGTACACGATATCGGCATCCTTGAAGGCATCCGCCATGCTGTTGGTCTTCCGGAAGGAGCCTCCGGTCTTTTCGGCATTCTTCTTCGCCACTTCCTCGACCTCAGGCATCACGTCATAGCCTTCCGGATGAGCGAGCACCACATCCATGCCGAAGCGGGTCATGAGTCCGATCACGCCCTGGGGAACCGACAGAGGCTTTCCGTAGCTCGGGCTGTACGCCCAGGTCATGGCTATCTTTTTGCCTTTAAGGTTCTCCACTCCGCCGAATTCATGGATAATGTGGAGCATATCGGCCATGCACTGCGTCGGATGGTCGATATCGCACTGGAGATTGACGAGGGTCGGCTTCTGCTCGAGGACGCCGTCCTTGTGTCCTTCGGTCACCGCGTCCACGACGTCATGCATGTATTTGTTTCCCTTTCCGATGTACATATCATCGCGGATTCCGATGACGTCGGCCATGAACGAGATCATATTCGCGGTCTCCCTCACGGTCTCCCCGTGAGCGATCTGGCTCTTCTTCTCATCGAGATCCTGCACTTCAAGACCCAGCAGATTGCAGGCTGACGCAAAGCTGAAGCGCGTGCGGGTGGAGTTGTCGCGGAAGATGCTGATGCCCAGTCCGGACTCAAAGATCTTGGTGGAGATATTATTCTCGCGCATATAGCGGAGCGCATCCGCCATCGTAAAGACCGCCTCGATCTCGTCGTCTGTCTTCTCCCAGGTGAGGAAGAAGTTATTTTCATACATCTCTTTAAAGTTCAGCTTGTTCAGCTTATCGATATAACCCTGTAATTTTGCGTCCATCTCTTCTCCTTTCAAAGTATGTCGTTATTCGTCTTGCCGGCGCGGAACTGCGTGACGTCGCCGGTCTTCTCCTCGCTCGGATAGAGCGCGATGGCTGCCGCATAGAGCGCAGCGCATGTCACGAGGTCCTGCTTGAACGTGATCTCGTTCGGCGCGTGTGCCTGGCTCTCAGCGCCCGGGCCGAAGCCGACGCAGGGGATGCCGTAGCGCCCCTGGATGGCGACGCCGTTTGTCGAGAAAGTCCACTTGTCCGTAAGCGGCCTGTCGCGGAGAGCCTTCTGGCTTTCCGGGCCGATTCTTTTATCGCCGAAGAGCGCTTTGTGTGCGTCGATCAGCGCCTTCACGTGAGCGGCGCTCTCCTTGTTGATCCACGTCGGGAAATAGGCCTCCGTCTCATAGACCGTGCCCTTCCAGCTCGGGCGGTCATACATATACATTGAGACCTTGACGTCCTCCCCGTACTTTTTGACGGAAGGAAGGTTCCGGATCTCCTCCAGGCAGCTGTCCCAGGTCTCGCCTGCCGTCATGCGGCGGTCGATGGAAATGGCGCAGCTGTCCGCAACCGCGCAGCGGCTCGGGGATGTGTAGAAGATCTGGGACACGGTGCAGGTGCCTCTGCCCAGGAAGCGGGCGTCCTCATAGTGCTCCGGATTGAATCTCGGATCAAGCATCTTCACGAGCCCGTTGATGACAGTGCTGTCGGAGCATCCGTTGTTGTTAAGGGCGCGCACATCCGCTATGATATCCGCCATCTTGTAGATCGCGTTGTCGCCGCGCTCGGGGGCGGAGCCGTGGCAGCTGGTGCCCCTGACGTCGACGCGGATCTCCATGCGTCCTCTGTGGCCTCTGTATATGCCTCCGTCCGTGGGTTCCGTGGAGATCACGAACTCGGGGCGGATCCCGTCCTTGTTGACGATGTACTGCCAGCAAAGGCCGTCGCAGTCCTCTTCCATGACGGAGCCCACAACCATGAGTTTGTAGCCCTCGGGAATCAGGCCCATGTCATTCATGATCTTTGCACCGTAAACCGCCGCCGCCATGCCGCCCTCCTGGTCGGAGCCGCCGCGGCCGTAGATCACCTCATCGTCCTCATAGCCTTTATAGGGGTCGTCGGTCCAGTTCTCGATATTCCCGATTCCGACCGTATCGATGTGGGAGTCGAGCGCGATAATCTTCTCGCCCTTGCCGAGCCAGCCGATCACGTTTCCGAGCCCGTCGACCTCCACCTTGTCAAACTTGAGCTTTTCCATCTCCTCCCGGATGCACTCGACGACTTCCTTCTCTTCGCAGCTCTCGCTCGGATGTGAGATCATCCTGCGGAGAAAGGCAACCATGTCGGTCTTATGGTTTTCGGCAGCCGCTTTAATCGCCTCGTAATTAAGTTCCATCTTTCACCCTCCTCTTATTTCACTACCTCTTCGCCTCTGTGGCGGACACCGTACAGGCCGTCCCATACGATCTCCCTGAAGCGCATCGGATCCGTATTGCCTTCTGTGGAAATGAGAAGCACCTGCGAGTTTTCGTCAAGGCCCAGCGCTTCTTTAATCTCCGCATACCTCGGATACATCATGATCGCCGCCAGGAATCCCATGGTAACGGACCCGGATTCTCCGGAAATCACGGTCGGGTCCCCCGCGAGCGGCACACCGTACATCCTCGTTCCCTTCGCGCTCATCCAGTCGGGACAGGCCGCGAAGCCCCTGGCATGATTCCTCAGGATGTCCCAGCCGATGATATTCGGTTCGCCGCAGGCAAGCCCCGCCATAATCGTGTCGAGCTTGCCGCGCACCTTCACGGTCTGGCCGGTTCCTTTCTTTGCCGAGCGGTAGAGGCAGGCCGCGGAACCCGCTTCACAGACGCTCATGACCGGTTCATCCCCCTTATAGCGGTTTGCGAAGAATCCCACGACCGCACCTGCAAGGGATCCGACACCTGCCTGGACGATCACATGAGTCGGCCTCTCGACACCGTTGGCGTGAAGCTGCCTGTCCGCCTCAAGTGCCAGCGTCCCGTATCCCTGCATGATCCAGCCCGGTATATCCGTGTACCCGCGCCAGGCCGTATCCTGAATGATCACGCCGTCAGGATCGGCTTTCGCCTGGGCCGCGGCAAGTCTCACGCAGTCGTCGTAATTGAGGTTCTCGATCGTCACTTCCGCACCTTCCTTCGCGATATTGGCGCGGCGCGTCTCGGAGGAACCGTGGGGCATCCTTACCACTGCCTTCTGGCCCAGCTTATTCGCGGACCAGGCAACTCCCCGTCCGTGGTTGCCGTCGGTTGCCGTGTAGAAGGTCGTCTGTCCCATCTCCTCCCGGAAAACCTCCGAGGAAAGGACATCATAGGGGAGTTCATCGACGTTCTTTCCGGTTTTCTTCGCGATATGGCTTGCAATCGCAAAAGAACCGCCCAGCACCTTAAATGCATTCAGCCCGAAGCGGTAGGACTCGTCTTTTACATAGAGGCCTCCCAGTCCGAGATACGAAGACATCTTTTTAAGGTGGTGAAGCGGCGTTACTTCGTACTCCGGAAAAGACCGGTGAAAACGCAGTGCACTTCTGACATTCTCCACATCCATGAGCTTCAGGTACCTGTCGTCAGAAGGCGGCACATGATTCACTGCGAATTCCATCTCGGCGTTATTCGTCCGATTCATACAATCCTCCTTTTCCGTATAAGATTAACCGTACTTTATCACAGTACTTTTATCATAACACTTTGATGATAAAAAACAAGGTTCGGGTGTCAAAACGTGCAGTTTTGTTGCTTTTTTTTATTGCAAATGGTACACTTTTCACAATGCCGGCCGATCTTAAGGCAATGGCATTTCGTGACTATTTTTCTTTTTCAGGAGGATTATCCGTCTATGATCGATCTTACAATCCACGCTGAGGGACGCGCCCACAACATCGAAAGAGCGCGAAAGCAGAATATTATCATTCCCACTCTCGATGAGATGCAGCACCCCGAAAAGATCCCCGAAAAGATCAAATCCCGCCTCACTGAGGTGGGGCTTTGGGACGTAAACCCGCTCAATCTCTTCCGCGTCACCTGGAAGAATGAGCCCAAGGATTTCGGCGGACTCTTCGGCGGGCCCAACTATATCGTTCTTCCGTCCGAGCTCACGGGAGTCAAAGCGAAAATCCTGCTCATGGCCGGCAAATACTTCCCGACAGGCTGCCACAAGGTCGGCGCCTCCTTCGGCTGTCTCGTTCCGCCGCTTGTGACCGGGCAGTTCGACTCCTCCTATCACAAGGCCGTCTGGCCCTCCACCGGCAATTACTGCCGCGGGGGTGCCTTCAACTCCAAGCTCCTGGGGTGTTATTCCATCGCCATTCTCCCGGAGGGGATGAGCCGCGAGAGATTCGAGTGGCTCGAGACCATCGCCAGCGAGATCATTGCCACTCCCGGCTCCGAGTCCAATGTCAAGGAGATCTTTGACAAGACGCACGAGCTCGCCGAAAGGCCCGACTGCATGATCTTCAATCAGTTTGAGGAGATGGGCAATTACATGTGGCATTACAACGTCACGGGGAATGCCATTCTCGAAGCCTTCGATGACATGAAGAAGAGCGGCGACCGTCTCTTCGGAGCAGTTTTCACCTCAGGATCCGCCGGAACGATGGCGGCCGGAGACCGCATCAAGGACGTCCTCCCTGGAGCGAAGCTGGGAGTCGGAGAGGCGCTGCAGTGCCCGACGCTCCTCAACAACGGCTTCGGCGCGCACCGCATCGAGGGAATCGGCGACAAGCACGTCCCGTGGATCCACAACGTCCGGAACACCGATCTCGTAGTGGACATCGACGACGAAGACTCCCAGAAGGTTCTCCGCCTGTTTAACGAGCCGGAAGGCCGCGAGTACTTAAGAGCCTCCGGCGTCCCCGAAGAGACCATCGGACAGCTCTCCCTCTTCGGCATTTCCGGAATCGCCAACATGCTCTGCGCCGTCAAGATGGCGAAGTACTACGAGCTCACCGAACACGATGTGGTCGCCACGGTCATGACCGACTCCGCCCAGATGTACGCTTCGCGCGTGAAAGAGCTGCAGGAAGCGGACGGCGCTTACAGCCGCGAGATGGCGGCAGTTGATTTCCATACGCACATCCTCGGTGAGAAGACCGACAACATGATGGAACTCACCTACCCCTTGCGCAAACACGTTCATAACCTGAAATACTACACCTGGGTCGAGCAGCAGGGAAAAACTTCCGAGGAGCTCAATGCGCTCTGGTACGACACGGAGCACACCTGGGACAGCGTGAAAGCCGACGCGGCCCGCGTCGATGACATGATCCGGGAATTCAATGAAGAGGTGGGTCTCCTATGAAACAGGTAATCCATGCGCGCTGCACGATGTGCGGACACACCGTGGAGGCCGCGCCCGAGACGACAGTCTGCCCCGTGTGCGGAGGCATTCTGGATATTGAATACGACTATGAGTATATCCGCTCAACTTTAAGCAAGTATGAGCTTTTAGACAGGACGGAGAGGTCGATGTGGCGCTACATGGAATTTCTCCCGGTCGAAGGGATCGGCAGGACTCCCCGCCTCCGCGTCGGCTGCTCTCCGCTCTACAAGGCTGAGAAGCTCTCTCAGGAAATCGGCTTTAAGGGAACCCTTTACATCAAGGACGACGGACTGAACCCGACCGCCTCCCTGAAGGACCGCGCCTCCGCGATGGCGGTCGTAAAAGCGGAGGAAGCCGGGAAAACGACGATCGCCTGTTCCTCCACGGGCAATGCCGCAAGCTCCCTTGCGGGAAATGCCGCCGCGGCCGGGATGAAGACGTTTATTTTCGTCCCCGCCCGGGCTCCGAAGGGCAAGGTGGCGCAGCTCATGATGTTCGGCGCGAAGGTCATCCTTGTCGACGGCAGCTACGAGGACACCTTCCGGCTGTCGGCCGAGGCCATCGACCACTATCACTGGTACAACCGGAACGCCGCGATCAATCCCTATCTCATGGAGGGAAAAAAGACCGTCTCGCTTGAAATAGCGGAGCAGCTTCTCTTTAAGGTGCCCGACTACGTCGCGCTGTCGGTAGGCGACGGCTGCACCATCGCCGGCGTGTGGAAGGGCTTTAAGGATCTCTACGGCGCAGGATACATCGACCGTCTCCCGCGCCTCATCTCCGTTCAGGCATCGGGCTGCTGCCCCATCAACACGGCCGCTTCCGCCCACACCATGGAATGGGTCCCGCAGGAAGAGAACACCCTTGCGGACTCCATCGCGGTCGGCGTCCCGCGGAATCCCGTCAAGGCCCTCCGGGCCATCGAGGAGTCCGACGGAATTACGGTGAATGTGAGCGACGAGGAAATCCTCGACGCGATGCGCCTTCTCGGAAGGACCCAGGGCGTCTTCGCCGAACCTGCAGGCGCCACCGGAACGGCCGGGCTTAAGAAGGCTGTGGAAACCGGGATCATAGAAAAAGACGCATCCGTCGTATCCATCGTGACCGGGAACGGTCTCAAGGATGTGGCGAATGCGATTAAAGCAGCCGGCGAGCCGCTTATGCTCCCTCCGGATATGGCGAAGCTCCGCGCCGCGCTCGGCGATTAAAGAAAAGGCAGTCCCGCAAAAGGACTGCCTTTTCTGACAGCGCGGTCATTCCTTCAGCATCTTTTTATTGCGGTACATCTCGGCGTCCGCCCGCTCGAAGACGGACGCCACATCGCGGTCGTTGTCATAGCGGGCAGCCCCGCAGGCGACAACGATCCCGCCGCGTTCCTTCTCCCGCAGGTTATCCTCATTGATCTTATCCAGAAGAGTGTCGAGTTCCCGGTAGTCATGGCCCTGGGCAATCACCGCAAACTCATCGCCTCCCACCCGGAACACGGGACTCTGCTTGAAGACCATACAGAGCTTTGTGCAGGCGTCCATGAGATACTGGTCGCCTGCCTGGTGGCCTTTCGTGTCGTTGACGAGCTTCAGATCATTGACGTCAAAGACGATCACCGCAAATTCCGGTGATTCCGATTCCGCAATTCTGTGATTCAGTCTGGTCTCCAGGTCGATGTACGCGTGCTTGTTCTTCACGCCTGTCAGGGCGTCCACGTTCGCTCTTGAGAGCGCCTCGGACAGATTGTACTCATATTCCTTGTTCCGCCTGACCTGCGCGTCCGTGTTGATAAGACCGATGATCAGCTGCGGCCCGTCCTTTTCCTCCACCATGGCCGCCTTCAGGCACACGTAAGTCGGCCTTCCTCCAAACAGCAGCCGGTAATTCAGCGCAAATACTCCGTTCTCACGGATGGAGGCAAGGACATTCTCCTTGGTAAACATCGAATAATACCGCTCCTTGTCCTCCGGGAAGACCGCCCACTGGCTCTCCTTTAAAGTACTGGCAAAGAAATCCTTCCCTGTCTTCTCAAGTCCGAACTCCTCGTATTCCTCCGTCGCGTTGTATTCGGTATACTCACCGGTTTCCGGGTTTACGGTATAGATGCAGATATAGTCTCCCGACAGCGCGTTGATCCTGGCGTAAGTGATCCGCTCTTCTTTTACCCTCTCGAGAGCTTCCTGCTGCACCATCTGCGCGTTGACGTTGTTGACGCCTATGATGAGATGGCGGGGATCCCGGTACATGCGGACCGCCTTCATATTCATATAATTCGGTTCGCCTCCGATCAGAAGGCGGTAAGTCAGCGTGAAGGTGCCGTGCTCGTCAATTACCTGCAGGATCCGCTCTTTCGTAAATGTCTGAATGAAGGCCTCCCGGTCCGCCTCATAGATCTTCTTGAGCGCGTCCTTTTGGCTGGTCTTGAAGAACTCCTTTCCGTGCCGCTCCACATCCAGGTCTTCATGATACAGATCCGGACTGTATTCTATAAAGTCCTCCGTCTCGAGGTCCACATAGTAGAGGTTGTAATAATCCGCGGAGAGGACCTGCGCGACATGGGCGTAGGTGACCTGGTTCATCCCGCTCCTCTCATCCGTGAGACTTAAGATGACAACCGCACAGGCCGTCACTCCCGTCACCGGGTTGACCGCGATGCGCCGGATCAGGGAATGGGCCATCATCCCGTTCCCCATCCTCTCATACACCGCCTCCCGGTTCCCGGATGCGGCACACTCCAGAATGGCCTTGAAAAACCCGCCTCCGGGCTCCTGCACCCTCCTCGCCGCCTCAAGAGGGACTTCGATCTGTGCTCCCTCGGAATTTCTTTCCAGAAATTCCCGGTAGGAGCTGTTGCAGCGCGTCACCATCATGTTGCTGCCATTCACTTCAATGATGGCCATGGGAAGTGTATCGAAATAGCGGGAAAATGTCTCCGCATCCTCGTTGGCGACAACCGCCAGGTCATAGAGATTGATCCGCCCTATGGCGGCATAGTAATCCGACTCGGCAGGGTTCTCGAAACCGATCGCAATCCCCTTCTCATATCTCTCAAAGATCTTTTCCTGAGGGATCGGCTTTGTGAAATAAAAGCCCTGCAGCTTCGTGCAGCCCACTTCTCTCAGGAACTCCATCTGCTCTTTTGTTTCCACGCCCTCCGAGACCGTGTCGATGCCCAGTCCGATCGCCATCTTGATGAGCTCCGTGAGAATGATTCTGCTCTCCTCTCCCTCATCAAAGCGCTTCATAAAACTCATATCGAATTTGATCAGGTCGAAGCGAATATTCTGGAGCAGATCCAGGGAGGAATACCCGCTCCCGAAATCATCCATCCAGACGTGGAAGCCCAGCTCCTGGAAACGCAGGATCTGCTGCTTCATGAATTCAAAATCCCTGCCGATCACGCTCTCCGTGATCTCAATCGTCAGCTTGCTCCTGTCGATCCCCGACCAGTCTGTCCGCCTTACGATCTCCGACACGATGTCGCAGGAATCAAAATCAGCTCTGGACAGATTCAGGGAAACGGGAACGACGAAAAGGCCTGCTCTCTCCTGCTCCTTCATCTTGTCGATGATCTGTTCCAGCATAAAGAGGTCAAGCTTGTAAATCATCTTTGATTCTTCCAGAATCGGGATAAAATCGGCGGGAGACAGGAATCCCTTGACCGGGTCGATCCATCTGGCCAGTGCCTCCTCGTCGCTTACGCATCCGTTCGCGGCGCGGACGATCGGCTGGTAGTAGACTTTGATCCATTTTTCCTGAATGGCTCTGTCCAGGTTGTCGATGATGTACTGCTTCCACTCCAGCTCCTCGCCCATCTCTTCATCAAAGTAGCAGAAATGGGAGGCATACTCATACTGCTCGGAGTCCTTGTCGCAGGCGGCTTTCGCCCTGTCGCAGGCAGTTCCGACGTCCAGAAGTTCGTCCTCGTCCAGATAGATTCCTATGCGCACTGTCAGCGGCCTGAACGTACCGAATTCCCTGCAGCGGTCGAAGAGACTGTACAGCTTCTCCTCAAGCCCCTCGGTATCCGTGAACGCGGCGAAATGATCCTGCCCGAAGCGGCTGCATTCCTCCGCATCGAAGAAATCCAGCAGGAGCTTCGCGAAAGAGCGGATCAGCTTGTCACCCTCCGCAAAGCCCAGTTTCTCGTTGTAATACCTCATCCCGTTGAGGTCAAGAAACAGCAGGGCTCCTTTTCGCCCCTGCTCCTTGAGCTTTTTTCTCCCCGCATCCGCCAGGCGGAAGAAATAGGTCATGCTGGGAAGACCTGTCAGCGCATCGTAATTCGCCCGCACATAAATCGTTTCTTCGTGAAGAACATTGCTTAAGGCCTCGGTCAGTCCTCCTTTCGAATCTACGTCGTAGGCACCCTCATCCGTGTACCACACAATAGAGAGCCGCTCCCCGGTATCGGTATGGAAATGCTTTCCCTTGGCATGGAAAATCCGAAAGCCTTCTTTTGTCTCCCTGCGATAGACCACGTCATAGAGTCCCCGGTCATCAGCGGCAAACTGCTTCGTCACCTCTGCCACAAGCGGCGCGTCGTCCGGATGCAGGGCAGAGAACATATGGCTGTTCATATCCGCATAAGCAGCTTCACGGTCGGTCTCGCCGCGCATATCAAGAAAGCCCTGAGAAAGGATCAAGGTGCTCACTCTGCCGTCCTCTCCCTGATAGACGGCAAAGGGAACCGGCGATTCCTCCAGGATGCGGCGCTCAGTTTCTGGATAGCGGTACAACGCCATTACATGTCCTCACGTTCATGCCGGAGACTGCTCATGTGCAGTCTCCTGCTTTTTTTGTCTCATTTTATATAGTCTAAAAGAAACCTCGGCATTTCTCAACAGAAAAATCACTTTCCTGCCGGTTCAGATCTGCCGGCGGGTATAATATGTATCCTCCATCGGCAGCTTCGTCCGAAGCTTATGATCCCGGGCGTAGTAAGCGCCCTGGCAGGCCGGGGCAGCCGGGATCGTGGTGATCTCGCCGATTCCCTTCGCGCCGTAGGCGGTCTCCATCAACTCGTCCTTCTCCACGTACATCGCATGTATGACCGGGATGTCCGGAGCCCGGAAGAGTCCCAGCGTTCCGTATTTCGCAGTGGGCACGGAATCTTCAAGCGGGAAATCCTCAGTGAAGGCATAGCCCATTCCCATGAGCACGCCGCCCTCGATCTGGCCCTGGATGGAGATCGGATTCATCACTCTGCCCGCGTCGTAAGCCGCGTAGACATCCGTAACTTTGCCGTCCTCATCAAGCACAACCACATTGGTCGCGTATCCGTACGCGATATGGCTCTTCGGATTCGGCTTGTCGGAGCCGAGCTTATCGGTGGGCTCGAAGTATTCGTAAAAGAACTCCTCGCCCTCAAGTAACTTGAGGAGTTCCTGAGAGTCCTTGCCCGAAATCCCTTTTTCCGCGGCTTTGGCATCCATCGCTTCCCTTAAGAGGAGCGCCGCTCCCCGGACGGCCTCGCCGGTGATAAGTGTCTGCCGCGAGCCCGAGGTCGTGCCGGAATCCGGGGCATTCTCCGTGGAAGCTATGGCGTTCCGGATCATCTTAAGCGGCAGACCGGCCGCCTCCGCCACGTCCTGGCAGAACACCGTGAGGCAGCCCTGGCCGATGTCCGAGGCCGCCGCGTAGATCACGACAGTGCCATTTTCAATTTTGAGGAGGCATCTGCCCTTGTCCGGCAGTCCCACACCGACGCCGGCATTTTTCATCGCGCAGGCGATGCCGCAGTGTCCCTCGTTCGCGTCGTAGTACGGCTTCACGGCTTCGAGTGTCTCTTTGAGCGCCGTTGATACGTCCGCGATCTGACCGTTCGGAAGCACCTTGCCCGGCTCGATGGCGTTGCGGTAACGGATCTCCCAGGGAGAGATGCCGACCTTCTCCGCCAGCACGTTGATGAGGGATTCCAGGGCGAATTCGCTCTGGCAGACGCCGAAGCCCCGGAAGGCTCCGGCCGGAGGATTGTTGGTGTAGTAGCCGACTCCCCGGATATCGGTATTCTGGTAGGTGTAAGGGCCGACCGAATGCGTGCAGGCGCGCTCGAGCACCGGCCCGCACAGCGACGCATACGCGCCCGTGTCGAACAGGATATCGCAGTCGAGACCCGTGAAAATGCCGTTCTCGTCGCAGCCGAGCGTAAAGGTCCCCTGCATCGCATGTCTCTTCGGATGGAAGCGGATGGACTCCTCCCTTGTGAGCTTTGCCTTCACGGGCCTTCCGTACTTCACGGCAGCCAGTGCCGCCAGATGCTGCACAGATACGTCTTCTTTTCCTCCGAAGCCGCCCCCGATCAGCTGGTTTTCCACCACGACGCGGTCCGGATCGCTCTCCCACCCGAACATGATCAATGTCTCGTGTCTCGTGTCATAGGCTCCCTGATCCGTCGAGAGGATCTTCACGCCGTTCTTATAGGGATAGGCCACCGCGCACTCCGGTTCAAGGAAGGCGTGCTCCGTAAACGGTGTCGTAAATGTCTCCGTCACCGTGTATCTGGATTCACTGAGCGCTTTTTTCGCGTCGCCGCGGGTCACATGCCGTCTCTGGCAGATATTGCCTTCCGCGCCTTCATGAACGAGGGGAGCTCCCTCCGCCCGGGCTTCTTCGATGCTCCGGACAGGCTCGAGGACCTCATAGTCGATTTTGACCAGGTTTTTTGCCTTAGCAAGAATATACGGCGATTCCGCGGTCACGAGGCAGATCGCGTCGCCGGTGCTGCGTGTGATGTCTCCCTCCGCGATCAGGACGTCCCAGTCCTGCTGGATATGACCGACCTTGTTGTTCGGGACGTCCTCAGCCGTCAGCACTCCGATCACTCCCGGAAGGGCCAGAGCCTTCGAGGCATCAATCTTAAGGACGCGGGCTCTCGGATACTTCGATCTCACGGCAGATGCATACGCCATGTCCGGCATCCCGGGATCCACTTCGACGTACTGTCTCGCGCCGCTGTCATTCGCCGCGTCCGGGTTGATCCCGGGCGCCGCGCCATTTTTCACAAAATACTCGGGGCCTATATCATCCGGATACTTTCCGTAGCCCAGCGTCTTTCTGCGCACATCCACACGGAAGGCCCGCTTCCCGACGCCGAAGTCCTCTCCCAGTTCGAGGTCGTCGATCTCCATCGCGCCCCTTAAGATCGCCCCGACGGCCGCGATGCCCTCGATGATCTTTTTGTAACCGGTACAGCGGCAGATATTGCCTTTCAGCGCCTCGCGGATCTCCGCCTCGGACGGATCGGGGTTTTTGTCAAGCAGCGCCTTTCCCGCCATCACCATGCCGGGAATGCAGAAGCCGCACTGCACGGACCCCTTCGAACCGAACGCGAAGACGAAAGCCTCCTTCTCGGGAACGCTTAAGCCCTCGACGGTCAGGATCTTTCTGCCCTGCGCCAGTCTCGTCGTCAGCGCGCAGGATTTCACCGCCTCGCCGTCGACGATGATCGTGCAGGTTCCGCAGGCCCCCTCCGAGCAGCCGTCCTTTACGGAGTACAGCTTCAGCTCATCGCGGAGATAGCGGAGAAGCGGCATATCCTGACCGCAGCATCTCGTGACGCCGTTTACCTCGAAGGTATATCCCTCCGGTTTCTTTTCCGCTTTCGCGAGGGAGTCTCTGCCGTAGATCACGCTGCCCGGCAGGTAAAGCGCCCCCTTGGGGCACTTCGACGCGCACATCCCGCAGGATATGCACTCACTCTCCGAGACAACCGCCTTCTTGTCGACCACTTGGACGGCTTCGACCGGACAGTTCTTTTCACAGATTCTGCAGCCGATGCAGAGCTCCGGAATCGTCCGCATCGCCGCACCCGCAATCGTATTCTCAGCCATAGATACTCCTTTGGTATGGATATTATGTTAACTAATATGACAAGGGGGACAGTCCCCCTTGTCATAATTGTTGACATAATTATTTCGTGATCAGGTACGGATACTGCTCCTTCACCGCGAGGATCATCCTCCTGAGCGGTTCATAGAGACCGCAGGCAGGATCGGTCACGTCATAGTCCTTCACGCTGCCGTTAAGCCTCACGCGGGTAACATGCGGATCCGCCGTCGGGAGGAAGCCGGAATTCTCGGAATTCTCGAAGTCCTCAAAGCTGCCAAAGAGCGTGAACTTGTCCTTGTAAGGTCTTCCGGCGTAGGGGCAGAAGACCGCGCAGTTGCCGCACTCGTTGCACATGCCGTCGACGTGGAGGATCTGCGGTTTTGCCATGCCGGGGACCGACACGGCCACGTTGGCCCTGTTCGGGCAGACATCGGTGCACACCTCGCAGACCGCGGCGCAGCCGAGACATCTTCTGTCCGGAGCGGCCTCAAGGTCCGTGACAATGGTTCCTTTTTTCGCGATCAGGGCATTCATGTCCCCGGCCGCATTTGCGGCGGTGTACTGGGCAAAGAGCGCCTCATACGCCTCTTCAGCCGCAATCCCGCGCGCGGAAGCCACGATCGCCGCTGCCGCTTTCTGCGCGTCGGCAATCGCCTTCACCACGGTGGCGGGTCCCTTCTTGCAGTCTCCTGCCGCATAGATGCCCTTCACACTTGTTTCAAGATAATCAGATACAACCGGTTTTCCCTTGGCATCCAGCTCCACGCCTGACGCCGCATAGAATTTTCTGCTGACCTCTTTCGTGGTGGCCTCGATGACGGTATCCGCCGGAACTTCCTTCGTCCCGCCGGCAGGCACCGGAGCTCTTCTTCCGCTTGCATCCGGTTCCCCGAGCTTCATGACATCGCAGGTCAGAATCCCGTCCTTCACCCCGACGGGCGCGAGGAGCTCCGCGAATTCGACGCCGTCATCCAGTGCCATCTGAAGCTCTTCCTCATCCGCCGGCATGTAGCGCCTGGTTCTCCTGTAAACGATCTGTACGCGCTTCACGCCTTTCTGCCGCTTTGCCGCACGGGCCACGTCCATGGCCGTATTGCCGGCGCCGATCACCACGACATTCTCCCCGAGGTCGAGGGAATCCGGGGCCTCCTTCACCTTCTTCAGGAATTCCAGGGAATCCATGGCGGTCCCGTACTGAATCGTGGGGCGCGCCTCTTCCCAGGCCCCGATGGCGATGATCACGTCCGTGAACCCTTCCGCCTTCAGTTCCTCCGCCGACTCGATACTGCGGCCGGTGACCAGCTCCGCTCCGTAGGCGAGACAAAGCCTGATATCACGTTCGATTGCCTCATCGCTGATTCGGAAGCCAGGTATCACATAGCGAGGAATGCCGCCCGGTTTTTCGGCCTTCTCGAAAATCGTAACCGGAATTCCGGCCCTTGCAAGAAATGCCCCTGCGGCAAGTCCGGCCGGACCTGCGCCCACAACAGCCGCCTTCCTTCCTGCGGCAAATGCCGGCGCCGAGCCCTTCAGCCCGGGAAGTACCGCGTCATAAGCGCTCTCGGCGGCCTGCAGCTTCACCTCGCGGATATGAAGTCCTTCCTCATAGTGATTCCGCATGCAGCGGTCCGCGCAGGTATGCGGACAGAGTGTGCCCGTGATAAACGGCAGCGCATTCCGCTGAAGGATGATCTGCAGAGCCTCCTCCGCATTTCCTTCCTCCATCGCCTTAAGGTAAGCCGGAATATCCTGCCCGATCGGACAGTTCGTGCGGCAGGGCGCGCTGAAGCAGTCGAGAAGCGGCAGCTCCTGCCCGTTATGCCTGTCGGGAAGCGCTTTGATCGGCTTCTTATATCTCGCATCGCTTCTGGAGTACGCGGCCAGAGCGTCCACCTTTGCCGCATCGACCCCGGCAAAAGGCTCCGTCTTCATATCCCGGAAGAGCTCCGAAATCTGGGAGAGCCGCTCATATCCGCCGGGCTTTAAAATCGTCGTCGCCATGGTAACAGGCCAGATGCCGGCATCCACAATCTTGCGGATGTTGAAATAGTCCGCCCCGCCGGAGTAAGAGATGCGCAGCTTTCCGCCAAACTCATGCGTGATGCGCGAGCACAGCTCCATCGTCAGCGGGAACAGGGACCGCCCGGACATATACATCTCTTCGCTCGGAAGCTCCTTCGCCTTCACATCCACCGGGAAGGTGTTGGTCAGCTTCACGCCGAATTCGAGATTCTTCTCTTCGCAGAGCTTAATCAGCCTCGTCAGCATAGGCACCGCGTCCGCCCACTGAAGATCCTCCAGGAAATGGTGATCGTCGAAGGCAACATAATCGAATCCGAGTCCGTCGAGTGTCTTCCGCGCGAACTCGTACCCGAGCAGCGTCGGATTGCACTTTATGTAAGTATTAAGACCCTTCTCCGTGATGAGATAGGTCGCGATGCGCTCGATCTCATCCGGCGGACATCCGTGGAGCGTGGATTCCGTAATGGATGCGGAAATCTGCGTCGGAAACGCTTTGAAAAATGCCTCGTCCGCCGCTTTCAGCCTTCCTTCCGCGGCCGCCTTGAGCGAAACCTCCATGCAGGTCCTGTAGACAGCCGTTCCGGAGGCGTCCTTCATCTCCTCGATATAGCGGTCGATCTTCTCCGTCTTGATCCCCTCGAGATCGTATCCCACGGACATGTTGAACACAAATCCGTCCGGCGATCCGAGTCCCAGCTCCCTGGCGAGAATCCTGCAGATGAACCAGGCCTTCACGTACTCCTCATAGGCCTGGCCGACCTCCAGCTCCGTGGACCACTCGCAGTTATAGCACTCGTCGCCCGCCGCGATGCAGGGCTTCGCGACGCACTCCGCCAGTTCTCTTCCGTCCATCTTCTGCACGGTCTTAAGTTCAAAGAAACGGGAACCCGCACAGTATGCCGCAATAATATTCTGCGCCAGCTGGGTGTTTGGCCCGGCCGCCGGTCCGAAGGGAGACTCGATCTTCTCTTTAAAGATCGGGAGCGCGCGCCCTTCGCCAAAACGGACGAGCTTCCTCACTCCGAAGATGCTTCCCTCCTTCTCATATTCGCTTAATACCCAGTCCAGCAGCTGTGCGTAAGGTATCGGCCTCATGATATCGCTCATCGTAGTCTCCTCCTCATTTCAATGTTCAGTAGGTCCTGTGGTTCAGCTCACCCCAGAGCTTTTTGCTCTGCTCGAGCGTCCAGGCATTGATCTTCTCCTCATCGATGCCGACAAATTCACGGTCCTTATAGAGCACTTTTCCGTTGATAACGGTTGTGCGGCAGTTCTTGCCCATCATGCCGAACAGCATATGTCCGTCGATATTCTCATCGGAAAATGGCGTAAACGGTTTGTAATCCATGACAATCACATCCGCGGCCGCACCCTCGCGGAGAACTCCGAGCGGCTTCTTAAAGTACTTCGCCGCAATCTTCGCATTGTTCTCGAACAGCATCGTCATATCCTCGCCCCAGGCCACGTTCGGGAGGCAGGCATGATGTCTCTGTATGATCAGGAAGACCTTCAGGGATTCCAGCATATCGTGCGTATAGGCATCGGTTCCCATTCCGACAAGAATTCCCTTCGCCATCATCTGGAGCACGGGCGAGCAGCCCACGGCGTTGCCCATATTGGATTCGGGGTTATTGACGACCATCGTCCCCGTCTCCTTAATGATATCCATCTCCGCGGGATTCACATGGATGCAGTGTCCGAGCAGTGTCTTCTCACCCAGAATCCCGTTGTTCAGAAGGCGGTTCACCGGGCGGCAGCCGTAATTGCGAAGAGAATCGTAGACGTCGTTCATCCCTTCCGCGACGTGGATGTGGAAGCCGGTCAGTCCGTTATTGGCCTCCACCATCTTCGCGAAGGTCTTATCGGAAATCGTGAACAGCGCATGCCCGCCGAACATCGCGGCGATCATGTCGTCCTGCTCTTTTGCCGCCCACTGTGCGAATTCGGCATTTTCCCTGATCGCCTCGTCGCACTTCTCCTCGCCGTCGCGCTCCGAGACCTCATAGCAGAGACATGAGCGGATACCCAGCTCCTTCGCCACATCCTTGATGGCAAAGAGCGAACCCGGTATCTCGCAAAATGACGCGTGATGGTCGAAGATCGTGGTCACGCCGTCGCGGATGCAGTCAAGGATGGTCGCATACGCGGAGGCTTTCGTTCCGTCGATCGTGAGGTGCCGGTCGATGTTCCACCACATGCCGTCAAGAACCTCAAAGAAATTCGTGGGATTGTTTCCCTCAATGGCCAGTCCCCTGGCAAGACCGGAATAAATATGCGTGTGCGCGTTTATGAGGCCCGGCATAATGATGCCGCCCCTCGCATCCACAAATTCCGCATCCGGATACTTCGCCTTCATGGCGGCAAGCTGTCCTACTTCACGGATCTCCCCGCCGTCCGTAACCACGGCGCCGTCCGGAAGATAAGGCTGCGTTTTGTCTCTCGTGATGACCTGTCCGTTTCCGATTAACAGCATGTGAGTCCCTCCCTCTCTCTGAAAAAGCAGCAAGTTTTTTGACTTCTTCGCTATTTTTCTGTCATTTTTTATCTTACGCCTTTTTTATCAGGTTTTAAAGTGCTTTCTGAGCTATCTCCGAGGCAAAAATGATCTCCGCGATGTAGAAATATATGATCAGGGAGCCCGCGTCCACAATCGTGGTGATAAACGGCGTCGCCATGATCGCCGGGTCCGCTCCGATCAGCTTTGCCAGAAGAGGAAGGACCGCGCCGACCAGCTTCGCGAGCACGATCGCGCACATGAGAGCGAGCGACACAACGATCATATACCGGAAAGCATTCGGATCCGGGTTCTTCGCGAACACGTCGTACATCAGGAAGATTCTTATGCCGTTCACGAGACCTAATATTGCACCTACAAGGAGCGAAATCCGGAGCTCCTTCCAGACGACCCTTCCCATATCCCTGACCGTCACCTCGCCGAGCGCCAGTCCGCGGACCATCAGCGTACAGGCCTGGTTGCCGCAGTTGCCCGGGGTGTCCATCAGCATCGGCATGAAAGAAACGAGCAGCGGCAGCGCGGCAAACGAGGCCTCATAGTGCTGCGTCACGAGACCCGTGAAGGTCGCCGAGAGCATCAGGATCAGAAGCCACGGAATTCTCTGCTTCGCGTGCGAGAACACCGAGGTTCCGAAATAGCTGGCGGACTGGTCCACCGGGAGAATAGCCGCCATCTTCTGCATGTCCTCTGTCGACTCGTCGACAAGGACGTCCACCGCGTCGTCGATGGTGACGATACCGACCAGCATGCCTTCGTTGTCAACGACGGGCATGGCATTGAAGTCGTATTTCGCGAGCTGGCGGGCCACGTACTCCTGGTCGTCCGTGACCTTGACCGTGATGACATTTTCATCCATGAGCTCCGAGATCTTCGTGTCGGGATCCGACAGGAGCAGGTCCCTCGCCGTCACGACACCGAGCAGCTTGTTGCGGTCGACGACGTAACAGGTGTACACCGTCTCAGCGTCAGGCCCCTGTTCCCTGATGGCGAGCATGGCACCGGCCACATCCATATCCGAGCGGAAACGGACATACTCCGGCGTCATAATACTTCCCGCGCTGTATTCCGGGTAATGGAGCAGCTTGTTCAGGGATTCTCTCGTCTCCCTGCTGGATTTCGCCAGCACGCGCTTCACGACGGAAGCAGGCATGTCTTCCAGCATGTCCGCCGCCTCGTCAAGCGAGATCTCCTCAATGGTATTGACGATTTCCGCGTCCGAGAAGCCCTCGACCAGCTCGGCCCTCACATCATCCGACATGAAGGTAAATGCCTCCGTCGCGACGTCCTTTCTCAGAAGCCGGAAGACAACAAGGCGGTTGTTCTCGTCCAGATCCTCGAGAACGGAAGCGAGGTCGGCCGGATGCATCTCCAGCGTCATCTCGCGCAGCTCCTTGTATTT
>CACZQS010000272.1 GCA_902783325.1 uncultured Lachnospiraceae bacterium | reverse complement strand
GGTTTCTATACGCCCATCAGCGAGTGGCCGGGGATCGTGTGTGAGGATGAGGAGCAGCTCCTTGAGGCGCTTGTAAATCTAAGTGAAGAGGAAGCGAAGGAGAAGGCGGCGGCGCATCTTGGCCGCTTCGGATCCTATGAAAACGGAAAGGCGTGCGAGGTGACGGAGAAGGTGATCCGGCATTTCGCGCTGACGGGGGAATTGAGATGACGACAGCAGTAATCATAGCAGGCGGGCTGGGACACCGCATGGGACAGGACATCCCGAAGCAGTTTATCAACGTGCACGACAAGCCGGTCATCATCTATACTCTGGAGGGATTTCAGAAGCACCCGATGATCGATTCCATCGAGGTGGTGTGCATCGACGGCTGGCACGACGTTCTGCGCGCCTACGCGAAGCAGTTCGGGATCACGAAGCTGGACGCTATCGTCTCCGGCGGCGCCACGGGGCAGGAATCCATCCGGAACGGCGTCTATGCCCTCGAGGGGAAGTGCGCGGACGACGACGTGATCATCATCCACGACGGAATCCGTCCGCTGGTCGACGCGGAGGTGCTGACCGATGTCATTTTAAAATGCCGCGAGTACGGCAACGCCGTGACTTCCCTCCCGTACAATGAGCAGATCTTCGTGGTCTCGAAGGACGACGAGACGACAACGACGGAGTACATCCCGAGGGAGACGCTGCGGCGCGTGTCTACTCCGCAGGGGTATCTCTTCGGCAAGCTGCTTTCTTCGTACAGGCGGGCGTTCGCGGAGAAGATCGGCATCTACGGGTCCTCCTACACGAATACGATGATGGTGGAGCTCGGCGAGCGGCTGCATTTTGCGGCGGGATCGGACAAGAATATCAAGCTGACCACGAAGGACGACCTGGAGCTCTTCAAGGCGTATCTGAAAGCGGCACAGGAGAAGTAAGCGCGTATGGAAAAACTGTTGACGATTTCGATCGCGGCCTACAACGTGGGGCAGTATCTGCACCAGGCGCTCTCTTCGCTTTGCGTGCCGGAAATCCTGGACGAGATCGAGGTGCTCATCATCAGCGACGGCTCCACGGACAACACGGCGGAGATCGCGCGGGAATTCGAGAGCAGGTATCCGGGGACCTACCGCCTGATCGAGAAGGAAAATGGCGGCTACGGGTCCACCGTAAACTTAGGCGTTGCGGAAGCGAAGGGGAAGTACTTCCGGCTTCTGGACGGCGACGATTTCTTCGATTCGGATGCGTTCCGCTCCTTCGTGGAGCATCTGCGCACAGCCGAGGCCGACCTGTTGATGACATTTTTAAGCAAATGCGACTGCGACGGGGGAAACCTTGATCTCAGGAAGCAGGTCTGGAGCGTCCACGTCGGCGAGACGCTTAAGCCTTCCGAGCTTACGGTTCCGCTGCTCACCGGGATCTGGCAGACCACGGTACTGACGGAGCGGATCCGTAAGAATCTGGTGGAGCTGCCGCTTCACACGCTGTACACGGACCAGCTCTTTTCCTTCTGCGCGCTCGCGGGAGCTTCCAGGATCGAGTTCCGCCCTGAGGCGGTGTATATTTACAGGCTCGGACGGGACGGGCAGAGCGTGAATTCCGACAGCCTCCGGAAGCACTACCAGGATGAGCTGAAGGTGCTTAATAAGGTGCTGAAGCTCTATGCTTCGAGCCCTCTCGTCACGGATGAGAACCGGGCCATGCTGCGCAGCCGCGTTCGCCATTATTATATGTTCGGTTTTCAGACGGTCTGCATACTGAAAAGGAGCGCGGAGCATTTCCGGCTTCTGCGCTCGCTGGAGAGGACGCTCAGGAAGCTGTGCCCGGATGTTTACAAAGAGGCGTGGGAGAAGAGCCCGAAGATCCGCCACATGCGGGAGAGCGGGTATCTCCTCTATCTCTTTACGGCCGGGAATGATAAGTATTGGAGCTGAATACCGTTAGCGAATGCCGAAGGCATGAGGTTACGGGATTCGCATCCGACCGGATTCCGTAAGATATAGATTGTGGTTATAGAGGAGGTTATAGACGGATGCATTTTATGGAGAATCCGAAATATCAGGATGACGTGCGGTATGTCTCGAAGCTGGATCTGCCGTGGGAGAAGCTGCGCGGAACGACATTTTTAGTGACGGGCGCGGCCGGCATGATCGCCAGTTTTTTAATTGACGTGCTGATGGAGAAAAATGCCGCCCCGGATCCGCTTCACTGCCGTATCCTCGCGATGGGCAGGACGCCGGAACGGCTCCGGGCGAGGTTCGGCGCTTACGAAAACTCGCCGGATTTTGAGATCGTGCAGGGAGATGTCAACAGGCCGCTCGATATAGAGCGCGCCGATTACGTGTTCCACGCGGCCAGCAACACGCACCCCGTCGCTTACGCCACGGATCCGATCGGCACGATCACGACCAATATCATCGGGACCAAAAACCTTCTGGATTATGCGGCCTCTTCGGGCGCGAGGCGCTTCGTGTTTGCCTCTTCCAATGAGATCTACGGGGAGAACCGCGGCGACACGGAGCTTTTTGACGAGTCCTACTGCGGCTACATCGACTGCAACACGATGCGGGCCGGCTACCCGGAGGGAAAGCGCTGCGGCGAGGCTCTCTGCCAGGCCTACATTCATCAGAAGGGACTGGACGCCGTCATCGCGCGCTTCACGCGCAGCTACGGTCCCTCCGTGAAACCGGATGACACGAAGGCCATCTCCCAGTTCATCCGCAAGGGCGTCCTGGGCGAGGACATCGTCTTAAAGAGCGCGGGCACGCAGCTCTATTCCTACACCTACGTCGCCGACGCGGCCGCCGGACTTCTTGCGATCCTGCTGCTCGGCAAAACCGGCGAGGCCTACAACATCGCCGACGAGAAATCCGACATCACCCTGAAGGACCTCGCGCAGATCATCGCCTTCCACGCCGGCCGCGAAGTCGTCTTCGAGCTCCCGGACGCCGTGGAGAGCGCCGGCTACAGCCGCGCGACTAAGGCTCTTCTCAACGGTTCCAAACTCAAGGCCTTAGGCTGGCAGCCACGCTACGACATATACAGCGGGATTACAAGAACGATCGATATTCTGAGAGAACAGGTTATGTAAACTAATATGACAATGGGGACAGT
>CACZQS010000271.1 GCA_902783325.1 uncultured Lachnospiraceae bacterium | reverse complement strand
ATTGTCATAATAGTTAACATAACATATAAAGGAGGAGAGCCATGAAAAAGAAAGTGTGGAAGAGTGCGCTTGCTGCGGCGGCCGCGGCGGTGATGTTTCTGGGCAGTGCGGGCAGTGTGTACGCAGGGGTGAGTACGAAGCAGGATCCGTCCTCGATGACGTTGGAGGACCTGTTCATGAGCCTCTTGGGAGGCGACGACGAGCTGGAGTATGAGAGCCTCGAGGAATTTGTCCCGGAGGGAGACGTGGTGGCTCTGGACGACCTCAATATCTCTGTTACGGTTCCGGAGTACGAGGGGATTGAGCAGTCGGATGAAAATGTCTACATCTACACGATGTCGGAGGGCTCGATCCCGTATGTCATCATCGGTGAGTATGATTTTGACGGGGATCTCGAAGATTTCTCGGACGCATTTACCAATTATATGGCGCGCAATTACCGGGATCTCGACGTGGATACGGTGCAGGAAGGACTTTCTCTCGGAGGAAAGGACTTCACCAAGGTCGTGTACAATTATGGGATCAGCGGCTATAACTGCTCGGACACCCGCCTCTTCACGGAGCTCATGGGTAAGATCTATATGTTCGGCGCGAAGGAAGTTCCGGAGATCGGCTACACGATCCCTTCCGGCTTCCTGGATTCCGTGGCGGCGAGCGCGGCCGGGCTTGCAGGCGGATACAGCGATTATGCAAGGCATGTAGACAGCACGCATTCTCTCGGAAGCTCGCTCATGCAGGCGGCGACCATGGATGAAAATGGCGCTGTCCCGGACACAGAATCTTCAGACGCAGGAAATCTGGTCGGCGCCGGTGCGGTAGTCGGCGGGATTGCCTCCCTCCACAACAAAGAGGAAGAGAAGGTCGAGGAGGAAGAGGTCAAGTTCACCGAGGATATGGCGGATTACGACGGCGCATGGATCATGTTCGAGGACGGCTTCAAGATCTATCTGCCGAGCGACTGGACGCAGTTCGACATCACGGACCAGCTCGCGGAGCAGGGAGTTCTCTATCTCGCCGGAGACGCGTCCGGTTCACCTTACGTGAAGGTGGCTTATCTGGAGAGCGGCGACATCGACTCGATCGAGACCCTCAAGGAGTCTTTGGAGGAAGCCGGTTTCTCGGTGGACAAGGTCTACAACTTCAACGGCATCAGGGGCATCGTCTACGGAAGCACCGAGCAGCAGATCAGCGGCGTGATGTTCTTCCATCCCGACACGACGGATTACCTCTTCTCCGTCGTCGGATATCCGGCCGATAAAGAGACGAACCTCGTGGCCAGCGTCATTTGCTCACTCAGTCCCACGGAATGATCCTTCCACTCACAAAGTAATTGACTTTACAAGGACAACTTCATCGAGTATAATAAATTTAACAAAAACAAAGACGCATTCGTCTGAATTTTTGTAAAATATATGAAGCGAGGTGACGTGTATGAACTTTGTGATCTATGGGAAAAACATCGAAATCACCGACAACCTGAGGAGAGCCGTTGAGGAGAAGCTCGGAAAGCTGGAGAGGTATTTTACGCCGGACACGAAAGTTAATGTGACGCTTTCCATTGAGAAAGAGAGGCAGAAGATAGAAGTCACAATTCCTGTAAAGGGGAGCATTATCCGCTCCGAGCAGGTCAGCAATGATATGTACGTGTCGATCGACCTTGTTGAGGAAGTGATCGAGAGACAGCTTCACAAATATAAGACCAAAATCATTGACAAGCACCAGTCAGGCGGCAACTTCCAGAAGGCCTACATCGAGCACGACTACGACGAGGACGACGACATCCGCATCATCCGCAGCAAGAAGTTCGACATCAAGCCGATGTATCCGGAAGACGCCTGCGTACAGATGGAACTGCTCGGACACAGCTTCTACGTCTTTGTCAATGCGGAATCGGACAAGACCAATGTCGTGTACCGCAGGAAGAATGGCACCTATGGTTTGATTGAGCCCGAGGATTAACGTAGCTGTTCAGGAGTGCACAAATAATAAAACAACACTTCCGGCATGCTTGCATGTTGGAAGTGTTGTTTTATGCACGCTCCCTCACTCCACCAGAGCCAGGTACTTATCCCGCATCGCGAGGATCTCTTCGAGGCGGGAAGCATAATCCGTCTCGGTCTTCGCCCGGAGAAGCTCCGTGATCTCCACAACGGGGTCCGAGAGGGACGTAAGGGCCAGATTAGAGAGCACGCCCTTCAGCGCGTGCGCCGACTCGAAGGCCGCGTTCAGGTCACCGGACTCCAGCTCGCTCTTTAAAGTTTCAAACCGTTTATCCTTCAGCCCCATGTCGACCATGCGGAGATAGAAGGATTCGTTATTAATACATCTTTTAAGGCCCTCGTCCGTATTGGCGCCGAGTTCCTTCAGGGCTTCGACTGTCAGCATAGCATACACCTCTGTTTCGATTGCACATTCTTACATGGATCCGAATCCATTTGCTTCCCTACTATTATCTCTGTCTGCGCGCATAAATGCAAGAAGCTTTTTGCTTAGGAAAGGTGAGCTTATGCCTTGCGTGCACGCCATTTGCGTTGACAAATGGTTATTCAAATGGGACAATAGTTACGATTTTATCTGATATTACGGGAGATGTGTCAAAAGGAGCGCCGACAATGAACGAGTTTATGGATACAAGACGCCGCCAGGTGCTGGTCGTGGATGATGAGGAAGTCAACCGGCAGATGCTGTCTTTTATTCTCGCCGAGCAGTATGAGGTCCTGAGCGCCGCGAACGGCGTGGAAGGAATGGCCATCTTAAAGGAAAAAAAGAACACCATCGCTCTTGTCATGCTGGATCTCCTGATGCCCGAGATGGACGGATACGAATTCCTGAGAATCCGCCACGAGGACGAGGATCTCCGCATGATCCCCGTGATCGTTCTCACCTCGGAGGAGCGGTCCGAGCTGCGCACATTGAAGCTCGGCGCCTCGGATTTCCTGAAAAAACCGTATGACATGCCCGAAATCATTCACGCGCGAGTCGACCGCCTCGTCGAGCTGACCGAAAACCGCCGCGTGATCCAGTCCACCGAGAGGGACCGCCTCACCGGACTTTACACAAAGCAGTATTTCTTTGAATATATCACCATGCGGGAGACCTATTTCCCGAGTCACCAGATGGATGTCGTAGCGCTCAACATCGAGAAATTCCATCTGGTCAACGAGGTCTTCGGGAGGGAGTTCGGGGACCGCGTGCTCAAAACCGTGGCCGGAATCATTTCCGATTATCTGGATGATAATGGCGGCTTCGCCTGCAGGTCGAATGCCGACTGGTTCTATCTCTACATGGAATGCTGTGCGGACTACCAGAAGATGATTGATTCTCTGCAAATGGCGCTGGACCGCAGCATCAGCGAGGTTCACGTGAGACTCCGCATGGGCGTGAACGGGGTCCGGAAGGACCAGGCGGAAATAGAGCGCCGCTGTGACTGGGCGAAAACCGCCTGCGACACCATAAAAGACGATTATACGAAGAATCTGTCCGTCTACGACACGGCCATGCACGAGCATTCGCTTCTCAGCATCCGCCTCATCAATGAAGTGGATGCGGCGATTCTCGACGGACAATTCGCGGTCTATTACCAGCCGAAATACGACATCACGGGGAATAAACCCAAACTGAAGAGCGCGGAAGCGCTGGTCCGCTGGCAGCATCCTGAGCTCGGACTCGTGAGCCCCGGGACATTCATTCCCCTCTTTGAAAAGAATGGCCTGATCCAGAGGGTTGACTACCATGTCTGGCGCACGGCGGCATCCCAGGTCAGTGCGTGGAAGAAAAAGTATGACATCAGCCTGCCTGTATCCGTCAACATTTCCCGGATCGATCTCTATGATCCCGCGCTGGAGGAGAAGCTGACGGGGATTCTTGAGGAGTTTGGCTTAAGCCACGAAGAGTATTATCTGGAAGTGACGGAATCCGCCTATGTGGGCGACCAGAAGTTCATCGCCGAGGCCGTGAAGAGGCTCCGCCGCCTCGGCTTCAAGATCGAGATGGATGACTTCGGTTCCGGCTATTCTTCGCTGAATTCCCTCTCCGTGCTGCCGGTGGATGTGCTGAAGATGGACATGAAGCTGGTGCAGAACATCCACACCGATTACAACAGCCTGCATATCGCCGAGGCCGTCCTCGACATCGCCCACTTTATGGACCTCAAGGTCGTGGCCGAGGGGGCGGAGGAGGAGCGGCAGGTGGAGCTTCTTAAAAATGCCGGCTGCGACATCGTGCAGGGCTGGTATTTCTCGAAGCCTCTTCCGCCCGAAGAATTCGAGAAGCTCATCGAAGCGGAGCGCGCGTAGCCCCGCACTTGTTTAATCGCAGATGAAGTGCTATTATGGTAGGAGTCTTTTTTCGTGAAGGCTCCTGCCTGTTTTTTGCGGCAGGGAAATTCGTAATGAGGAGATTCTTTCATGAGCATCTTTACTAAAGTATTCGGCACACACAGCGATCATGAGCTGAAGCGGATCCGCCCCATCGTCGACAGGATCGAGGCCCTGCGGCCCCAGATGCTGGAGATGAGCGATGAGCAGCTTGCCGCGAAGACGCCCGAATTCAAGGAGCGTCTGGCGAAGGGCGAGACGCTTGATGATATCCTGCCCGAGGCATTTGCGGTGGTCAGGGAAGCGGCGCGCAGAGTTCTCAATATGGAGCACTTCCATGTACAGCTGATCGGCGGTGTCATTTTACACCAGGGCCGTATCGCGGAAATGAAAACCGGTGAAGGTAAGACGCTGGTCTGTACGCTTCCCGCTTATCTCAACGCTCTCGAGGGGAAGGGCGTCTGCGTCGTCACGGTCAACGATTACCTGGCAAACCGCGACGCGGAGTGGATGGGTGCGGTGCACCGCTTCTTAGGTCTCACCGTCGGATGCGTGCTGCAGCCGATGAAGCCGGAGGAGAGACGCGCCCAGTACAACTGCGACATCACTTATATCACGAACAATGAGCTCGGTTTCGATTACCTCCGCGACAATATGGTGATCTACAAAGAGCAGCTGGTGCAGCGCGGGCTCCATTTCTGCATCATCGACGAAGTCGACTCCGTCCTGATCGACGAAGCGAGAACGCCGCTGATCATCTCGGGACAGAGCGGAAAGTCCACGAAGATCTACGAGGTCTGCGACATCCTGGCGAAGCAGCTGGAGCGCGGCGAGGCCTCCGGGGAAATGACGAAGATGGCCGCGATCATGGGCGAGGAGATCACGGAGACCGGCGATTTCATCGTAAATGAGAAGGACAAGATCGTGACGCTGACCGAGGACGGCGTCCGGAAGACCGAGGAATTCTTCCACATCGACAACCTCTCCGACGCGGAGAACCTCGAGATCCAGCACACGGTGGACCTCGCGCTTAGGGCCAATTATCTGATGCACCGCGACCAGGATTACGTCGTGAAGGACGACCAGATCCTGATCGTCGACGACTTCACCGGCCGCATCATGCCGGGCCGCCGCTATTCGGACGGCCTGCACCAGGCGATCGAGGCGAAGGAGCACGTGAAGGTCAAGCAGGAGAGCAAGACGCTCGCGACGATTACCTTCCAGAACTTCTTCAACAAGTTCGATAAAAAATGCGGCATGACCGGTACCGCCCTCACGGAGGAACAGGAATTCCGCGACATTTACGGCATGGACGTCGTATCCATCCCGACAAATGTGCCCGTCATCCGCAAGGACCTGGATGACGCGGTCTTCAAGACAAAGAAAGAAAAATACCAGGCCGTGGTTAATTCCGTCAAGGAAGCCCACGCGAAAGGCCAGCCGGTGCTGGTCGGCACGATCACGATCGACGTGTCCGAGCACGTGTCGAAGCTGCTGAAGCGCGAGGGCATCCCGCACAACGTCCTGAATGCGAAGTTCCACGAGCTCGAGGCCGAGATCGTCGCGCAGGCCGGACAGGCCGGCGCCGTCACGATTGCCACGAACATGGCCGGCCGCGGCACGGACATCAAGCTTGACGATGAGGCGAGAGCGGCGGGCGGTCTTAAGATCGTCGGCACAGAGCGCCACGAGTCGAGACGTATTGACAATCAGCTGCGCGGACGTTCCGGACGTCAGGGTGACCCGGGCGAGAGCCGGTTCTATATCTCCCTGGAAGACGACCTGATGAGGCTGTTCGGTTCGGAGCGGCTGATCAAGACATTTGAGACTCTGGGTGTGCCGGAGGGCGAGCAGATCGAGCACAAGATGCTCAGCTCCGCCATCGAGCGCGCGCAGAAGAAGATCGAGAGCAACAACTTCGGCATCAGAAAGAACCTGCTGGAGTTCGACCAGGTCAACAACGACCAGCGCGAGATCATTTACGAGCAGCGCCGCAAGGTGCTTGACGGCGAAGACATGCACGGCGTCATCATGGGCATGGTCGATGCCGTGATCGACCGGAAGATCGACCAGAGCATCGGTGAGGACCAGGAGGGCGAGGACATGGATCTGACCGCTCTGGGCCAAAACCTCTCGCCGATTATTCCAGTCCGCCGCCCGAAGGGCGAGGACGTCAAGTCTCTCACGAAGAAGAAGCTTTCCGAGATGCTTAAAGTACAGGCAAGAGAGCTGTACGCGAAGAAGGAAGCGGAGCTGAACGAGGCCTTCCCGGGCGAAGAGCGCATGCGCGAGCTCGAGAGAGTCGTGCTTCTTAAGGTCATCGACGCAAGATGGATGAACCACATCGACGACATGGAGCAGCTGCGCCAGGGGATCGGCCTCACGGCGTACGCCCAGCATGATCCGAAGGTGGAATATCGCGTCTTCGGTTTCGAGATGTTCGAGGAGATGACGGATATGATCCAGGAGGAGACGCTCCGCGT
>CACZQS010000270.1 GCA_902783325.1 uncultured Lachnospiraceae bacterium | reverse complement strand
CAATCCGCGGGGCCCCGTCTTCGCTCCGCTGCGGTCGGCGCTAAACGGACGTCCACTGGACGTCCAGCGCCCCCACTACTTGCTCATGTGGGGCGTGTCCCAAAGTCGAATCCCCCACCGTGTAAACACGGTGTTGAACTCGACCTTGTGACACTGTAATCATTATACCACGATCACCATGAATTCCAAAATTTTTCAAGCTGTTCCGGAAGGCTCCCGGCCGTGCATCTTTCGTAATTGCTCCACTCCAGCGGGAAAAGGCGCTGGTAGGAGCGCGTCAGCAGCCTGTCGTCGAGAAGAAGGATGACCCCCGTATCCGTCTCAGTCCGGATCACCCTCCCGGCTGCCTGCTGCACTTTATTGATGCCGGGGAAGCGGTATGCGTAGTCAAAACCGCTGCCCGCATCCAGGCCGTCATAGTATTCCTTCAGGATTTCGCGCTCATTGCTGAGCTGGGGGATTCCCGCTCCCACAATCACGGCGCCGATCAGCCTCGTCCCCGCAAGATCCAGCCCCTCCGAGAAGGAGCCGCCCATTACGCAGAAGCCGACCAGTGAGCGCTCCGGATCCTCGTAAAAGTTTTCCAGAAAGATCTCCCGGTCGTCCTCCAGCATCATGGAGGACTGCATGACATAATTCACATCCGGACTGTCAAACTCCTCTTTGTAGACCTCATATACGTCGCGCATCATGCGGTGGGAAGGAAAGAACACCAGATAATTCCCGGTTTTCGACCGGGCCGTGTCCAGGATGTACTGTGCGATTCTCCGGTACGTCTCTATGCCGCGGCTCGCAAAGCGCGTGCTCACGTCCCCCGCAACGAGAAGAAGCCTCTTTCCCGTATCGAAGGGCGAAGGCGCATAGATCGCATAGGGATCCTCCCGGGTTGTCAGCAGGCGCTTATAGTAATCCACGGGAAGGAGCGTCGCGGAAAAGAAGACCGCAGACCTGCCCTTATCGATCTGCTCCGTGATTCTTGCAGCGGGGTTCATGCAGAACAGCTTGAGGAAGAATTCATTCTCATCGCCGATTTCCTCATAAGCCTGATAATTCTCGTCAAAAGACTCCGCCGCCGCGAGAAAGTCCCGAAGCTCAAAATATACATCGAGCAGGTTCTGCTTCAGCTCCCCGTCTCCGCTCTCCTCAAAGAAAACGTTCAGCTCCTCAATGAGCGCATAGACGGCGGTCAGGAGCTTATCCAATCCGGAAAATGCAGCCGGCCGGTACGGGTGTCCCAGGAAGACGGCCTTCGGCTCCGCCTCACACTCCCGCTTCATCGCGAGCAGAAGCCGGTTCACTCTTGAGAAAGCCTTCTCCAGCTTCTTATGCCCGTCCCCTATGAGCCTCCGCGCCGAGAGAATATGCTCCTTTATGAGAGCTGCGCTGAACATCTCCCTCCCGCGTTCCACCAGATTGTGCGCTTCATCGATCAGGAAGATGTATTCGCCCTTCGCGCCATTTGCAAAGAACCGCTTCAAAGAGGCATTGGGATCAAACACATAATTATAATCGCAAAGGACCGCGTCGCACCAGGAAGCGGTATCAAGAGTCAGTTCAAACGGGCAGACCCTGTGCTCCCCGGCCGCCTTCCGGATCCGCTCCGCGTCGATCATTTCCCGGCACTGAAGGAGCTCAAACACCGTGTCGTTGATCCGGTCAAAATGACCTTTCGCGTAAGGACAGTCATCCGGGTTGCAGGAAGGCTCCCTTAAAGGACAGATCTTCTCTTTGGCCGTGATCCGGATTGTCCGGTAATCCAGTCCTTTTTCGCTTAAAATGGCAAATGCCTCACTGCCGGCCTTCATCGTCTCATTTCTCGCAGTGAGGTAAAAGATCTTGTCGCCGTAACCCTCTCCGACAGCCCGCACCGCGGGAAAGACGCAGCTCATCGTCTTTCCGACACCGGTAGGAGCCATTAAAAAGAGCTCCTTTCCCTCCACGATCGTGTGATAGACGGCAGCCGTCAGCTTCTGCTGGCCTTCTCTGTACGGGAAAGGAAACTCCAGTCTCTCCATGGATTTATTCCTGTCCCGGATGTGGTCCATCTCCCACTTCGCCCAGCGGTACCACTCCCCGACAAGCTCCAGATACCATTTCTCTATTTCTTCGGCTTCATACGTCTCATAGAAGAAGTTCAGCTCCTCCGTGTCGAGATTGGCATAGGTCATCCGTACACGGACCAAAGGAAGAGAGTATTCCGCTGCCGCCATGGCCGCGTAACATTTCGCCTGTGCAAGGTGAACGGGAAACGGAGCCTTAAGCGTGCTCACGTCAAGGTACATTCCTTTGATCTCATCGATCGTGATTCCCTCTTCCGGCGGATTGTTCAGGTCCCCCATCACACCGTCCGCCCTTCCCTCGACGCGGATCACCAGGTCGTCAAACTCGCTGTCCCTCTGAAACATCACCTCGCTGTGATAAAAGCCGTCCTGGCTTTTCTGGAGCTTCCGGTGGATTCGACCTCCCTTAAGGGCAGCTTCCATGTCCGGCCCGCGGTCCGTCCGCGAATCCAGATCTCCCGAGCGCATCAGAAACTCCACGAGGGTTCTCACCGGAATCCTCGAGACATTTTTGCCCTCTTTTGTTGTCAAATCCATGCGTTTTCCGCTCTTTTTGACGCCCATAACAGGAACATTATAACAAAAAGCCCCGGCCCCATGTTGTGTTTCCTCGAAAGACTTGGTAGAATCTATAGCAACCCGTTTTATCCATAGTTTTTGCAGGTCACCTTTGACCCCTCACGAATAAAGGAGCCAAATTCTGTTTTCGAATGCGAAGCATGAGAATTACAGAATTGGCATCCGAAAACAATTAGTCAGCGTGCAAAACTTTGTTTTGGAAGGAGAGCTCATGAAAGCACTTGAGGAAAAAATTCTGAAAGAAGGACAGGTAAGGCCCGGCCACATCCTGAAGGTTGACGGTTTTCTGAATCACCAGATCGACATCGATTTTATCAATGAGATCGGCAAGGAGTTCTATCGTCTGTTTGGCAACAAACCTGTTACCAAGATTCTGACCGTCGAGGCCTCCGGGATCGGCATAGCCTGCATCACCGCACAGTATTTTCACGTTCCGGTAGTGTTCGCGAAAAAAGCGCAGTCCCTGAATCTGGACGGAAGTCTCTACACCGCGAAAGTACAGAGCTATACCCACAACCGCGTCTATGACGTCATCCTCTCCAAAAAGTTCCTGAAGCCCGAAGATCATGTTCTCATCATCGACGATTTCCTTGCCAACGGCTGCGCCGTAAACGGACTTCTCGATATTATCGAGGCGGCCGGCGCTTCGGTCGAAGGAGTCGGCATTGTAATCGAGAAGGGCTTCCAGAGCGGCGGCCGCGACATCCGCGCGCGGGGCATCGACGTCAAATCCCTCGCTATCATAAAGTCAATGAGCGATGACAGCATCGAATTTGTGGAGCAGGAGTCCTGAAGATGAATGACACGCAGATCACAGAAAAGTTAAGAGCTGCAGGCCAGCTGCAGCTCCTCCGTTTTTATGACGAACTTGATGACCGTGAAAAACAGTCCCTGAAAGACCAGATCATCCAGACAGATTTTTCCTATCTATCCCGCTTTTCTTCCAAGGATAATCCCGCCTCCCGGGGCGTCATCACCCCTTTGAAGGCCATGACCTTAAGTGAAATTGCCTGCCGGCAGGCAGAATATGAAGAGGCCGGCCTCAAAGCGCTTGCCTCAGGCCGCATCGCGGCAGTGTGTCTGGCCGGCGGCATGGGGACGAGACTCGGGTTCGACGGCCCGAAGGGCTGCTTCGATATCGGAATCACACATCCGGTCTATATCTTCCAGCGCCTGATCGAGAATCTCATGCTCCGCGTAAAGAGCTGCGGCAGGTGGATCTGGCTGTTCTTCATGACAAGTGAGAACAACGACGAGGCCACCAGGGCGTTTCTGGAAGAGCACAAGTATTTCGGGTATGACCCCTCCTATATCAGGTTTTTCCGTCAGGAAATGGCGCCCGCCGTCGGCGAGGACGGACAGGTGCTTCTCGAGACAAAATCCCGCATCGCAGTCTCCCCGAACGGAAACGGGGGATGGTTCCGCTCCATGCAGAGCGCCGGATTCATCTCCCTCCTTCAGGAACAGGGCGTTGATTTTCTCAATGTGTTCGCCGTCGACAACGTCCTTCAGAACATCTGCGACCCCGTCTTCATCGGCGCCGTGCTGGACAGCGGCTGCGCCTCCGGTTCAAAAGTCGTCCGCAAGAACAGCCCCGACGAGAGGGTCGGCGCCATGTGCCTGGAAGACGGAAGGACCTCCGTCATCGAATACTACGAGATGAGTGAGGCCATGCGCCATGAGACCGGTCCGGACGGGGAGCGTCTGTACAATTTCGGAGTGACACTGAACTACCTCTTCCGTATCCCTGATCTTGTGAAAGCGGCAGACGATAAACTGCCGGTCCATTTTGCCCACAAGAAGATCGAATGCGTAGATGAAGAAGGAAACCGGGTCATGCCGGATCAGCCGAACGGATGGAAATTCGAATACTTCATCTTCGATATCCTGCACATCCTTGACGGCTGTCTCCCGTTTGAAATTGAGCGGAATAAAGAATTCGCGCCGATCAAGAACGCATCCGGAACCGATTCCCCGGATTCGGCCCGCGAATTGTGCCGCATGAACGGGATTATTCTGTAGAAAGGCAGCTTCTCCTAACAGAGAAGCTTTGAAGTCGCGGGGGGCCGCGACGGGCTCCCCCGATCACAGATCGGGGGCAGAAAGGAAAGAGAGAACCCATGGAAGAAGATCGCAAACTGGCACTGCTCATCGACTCGGACAATGTGTCCCAGAAGTACCTGAACGGCATATTCGATGAGCTGTCCCAATACGGAACTGTCACCTACCGCCGTATCTACGGCGATTTCACAACCGCGGCAAATGCCCGCTGGAGCGGCAAACTCCTGGAAAAATCCATCACGCCGATCCAGCAGTTTTCAAATACAACCGGAAAAAATGCCACCGACTCCGCGCTGATCATCGATGCGATGGACCTCCTGTACAATTCGAACGTGGACGGCTTCTGCATCGTGAGTTCGGACAGTGACTTCACCCGCCTTGCCTCCCGCTTAAGGGAATCCGGCAAGATCGTGATCGGTATGGGGGAAAAGAAAACCCCGGATTCCTTCCGCGCCGCCTGTACCGTTTTCACCGAACTGGAGAATCTCCTCGCGAGTTCTTCGAACGGCACGATGAGCAAAGAAGCCATCGAAGCAGACATCATCAACATCATTACGAAAAACGACAACAACGGCAAACAGACGGGTCCCGGCGAGATCGGCAGCCGTCTCCAGAGCAAATACCCGGATTTCGATATCCGCACGTTCGGCTACAGTCAGCTCAGCAAATTCCTGGAGGATATGCCCGGCATAGAGCTCGTCAAGCGCAATAACTCCATCACGGTTTCCCTCAAGACCGAGAATGAAGAGGACGAGATCATCCGCGATATCCGTGAGATCGTCAAAAAGCGCGGAAAGAACGGCATCGGTCTCGCTCCCCTCGGCCAGGAAATCCGAAGGAAGCACAAGAGCTTCGACGTGCGCCGGTACGGTTACGCACAGCTCTATAAGTTTATTGATTCCATTCCCGGATTGAAGGTGAAGGGAAGCAGTGCCAACCGCAAAGTCGTCGCGGAATAAAAACTATGGAAAGAGGTTTCTGACATGATCTGCAGCAATATTCTGGAATCCATCGGCCACACCCCGATCATCCGCCTCGGGCGGATGGTCGGGCCCGGAAGTGCCGAGGTTCTGGTGAAATTCGAGGGTATGAATGTCGGCGGTTCGATCAAGACCCGCACGGCCTACAACATGATCCTTCAGGCCGAAAAATCCGGTGTTATCAATAAGGATTCCGTCATCGTGGAGCCCACCAGCGGCAATCAGGGAATCGGCCTCGCCCTTGTCGGGGCAGTCCGCGGTTACCGCACCATCATCATCATGCCCGACTCCGTGAGCGAGGAGCGGCGCAAGCTGGTCCGGCATTACGGCGCCGAGGTCATCCTTGTCCATGACGCGGGAGATATCGGCAAATGCATAGCGGAATGTCTCCAGATGGCTCTCGATATGGAGAAAAATGACCCGCACGTCTTCGTCCCCCAGCAGTTCGCCAATCCGAACAACACACAGACGCACCGCAATCACACCGCCCTTGAGATCATGGAGCAGGTGGCGGGGCCGATCCACGGCTTCTGTTCCGGCATCGGCACCGGCGGAACGATCACCGGCATAGGCGAGACGCTCAAAAACCAGTTCCCGGATATCGAGATCTGGGCCGTCGAGCCGGAAAATGCCGCCATTCTTTCAGGCGGCAACATAGGAACTCATCTTCAGATGGGAATCGGGGACGGAATCATCCCGCCGATTCTGAATCAGTCCATCTACAGCAATATTTACATCGTGACGGACGAAGAGGCGATTGACACGGCGAGACAGCTGGCCCGCCTTGAAGGAATCATGTGCGGAATCTCCAGCGGAACGAATGTCGCCGCCGCCCTGAAGCTCGCGGAAAAGCTCGGGGAAGGCAAAACCGTGGTCACCGTCCTCCCGGACACCGCGGAACGCTATTTCTCCACGGTTCTGTTCGAAGAATAGTTTTTGCGATGATGCCTGTTTTTCTTCCGCAGATGGCTAATATCCGAGATAGGCAAGAAATGCCTCACATCCTTCATTGACATCCCGCCATGTGGCGTCAAAGTTCCTTGTGTACCACGGATCCGCCACTTCACGGGGATGCTCAGTGTAGTCAAGCAGACACACGATCCGTCCGTCCGGGTCTCCTCCGGCAATCCGTGTCATATAGTAACGGTTTTCTTCATCCATGCCGATCAGGAAATCAAAATCCTCATAATCCCGTTTCGTCATCCGGCGGGCACGCTTTTCACCGCAAGTGATTCCGTGCTCCGCCAGTTTTTTTCTTGCGGGAGGATAAACCGGATTCCCCAATTCCTCACTCGAAGTCGCCGCTGACTCAATATGAAACTCTTTTGCGATACCGCGCTCTGCCACCATTTTCTT
>CACZQS010000269.1 GCA_902783325.1 uncultured Lachnospiraceae bacterium | reverse complement strand
CAGGAATTTCAATACATATTTTACAAGCTCTGAGCCCTCATGGGCAGAGGGAACGGAGCTGAAAATCTCGGGATGCATGGCCTGCGACACGCCGTTATCGAAATTCCTTCGGAACTGCTGTCTGTTCGTGTAGTTGTGGGAGTGATAAACCAGGGCGTCGGCCGCATAGGCAACCCCATATCCGAGATGCTCGATTCTGGCCGCGTAAACCATATCCTCATTGAAAATGGCGGGAGCCGAAAAACCGCCCATCTTCCGGAATGTGAAGTACTCGTACATCGCGCAGACATTGGAGCAGAAATAGGTCTTGATCCCAAGCTCGGGAAGATCCGCATAAGTATGGACCGCACTTACCGGAGGATAATTGAAATACCGGACGCAGCCCTCCGTGAGAATGCAGTCCTTCCTGGGAAGCTGCCTGGCATAGGCCGCCTTCACCACAGGATTCCGGAAGGCATCAAGCAGCCTTTCCACCATATACCGGTTCACCGGCACGGCGTCCTGTGTCATAAAAAGGAGGTAATCGGCATCCGAGAATCCGGCCCCGAAATTTCTGGTTTCCGCGTGATCGAATTCCTTCTTGCTTATATGGAATACCTCCACCCGGTTCAGTCCTTTAATCACATTATCGTTCCAATACTCCTCACAGGTATTGACAACGAGGATGTGCCCCAATTCAACCGACTGGGAAAGCAAGAGGCGGATGAGATCCCTTAAGGATCGGTCCGGCTTATAGGTCGGAATGATGACATCGATCTTTGGTCTTGGCGTCATGAAATAATCCTTTGCTTTTGCTGTCAGAAAAAGGTAACTTCTCCTGACGGAGAAGTCTTGAAGTCGCGGGGAGCCGCGACGGGCTCCCCCGATCAAAGATCGGGGGCAGAAAATAAGTACCATCCCGCGCCCTGATGCACAAAGGATGGTACTGATTTTCTTTTCAAGGAACTAAAGATTAAGTCCTTATCACGTCACGACATCCGCTTCTCCGCCGGACTCCTCGATGACGCTGTTCTTGATCGCGACATCGCGGCTCGCAATTGTCAGTCCGGAAAGAACCGATATATCATTGCTGTATTCTTTTACTGTGGCGCTGCACTCGTAATCCTTATCGTCGAAGAGGAACTCATGCAGCTCCTGAACGTTCACCTCTAACGTGACGGGCACGACACAGTCGAGTTTCTTCGAGCCGATATAGACGTTCTTCTCGATGTGCTCGAACGGGAAGCCCGAAGTCTTCTCGATTTCAAAGTTGAATGCCTGCGTCGCAAGCTTAATAATCTCCGCCGGGGAGAAAGAGGTCTTGCAGAGCGGGAAGACGTCATTGATCATGCCGTTCACGGCGTCGAGGCCTCTCTTCTTTGCCTTGCTGATGATCTTCTCGATCACGACACGCTGTCTCTGCGTGCGCTTCATATCATTGCCCGCCGTATAGCGGATACGGGCATAGGACACTGCCTGAACTCCGTTCAGATGGTATTCGCGGGGCATCTCCTCCGGTTCGATCGGAGTATAGGCAAGCCCCGTCACTTTGGAAGTCTCCTGGCAGTAGTTATTCATATGGACGATTTCCTGATAGGTCATCCATACGTCGATGCCGTCGATATCGTCGACAAGCTTCGCTACGGCCGAGAAATCGACCACCACGATATCATGAATATTGAGGTCCAGATTCCGGTTGAGCATGCTGAGAATCTGTTTCGTGCTTCCGCTCGCGTAGGCGGCATTTGCCTTATCATAGCGTCCGGCCGCCGTCGTCTCGCCAAGCTGCTGTCCGGTCGTCTCCGCGCCGCTCTCCGTGTAGTTGTAATACTCATTGCCCGCGTACTCGGAAACCTCACTGTCAGGCTCCGAGAACACGCTCTCCGTCCCACCGGGCACGGAACTGACTGAGTCAGCCGCGGATGAAGTGCCGGAGGAGTTTGAGATGCTCGCATAATCGCTCCAGACATCGGATTCCGTATAGAAGCTTATCGTGCTGTCCGCAGAGGAGCTGCTGCTTGATGCGGTCGAAGGAGTGCTCGAAACCGGGGTCCATGAGGTATCCGGCTCGGAATAGTAGCTCTCGGAATTGTGGGAGCTTCCCTCATCTGAGCCCTGATCCTCATAATAACCGTCGTCACCGCCGCCGT
>CACZQS010000268.1 GCA_902783325.1 uncultured Lachnospiraceae bacterium | reverse complement strand
TTTGTCACCTGCCGCATTCCGGGCAGGAGTGAGGTCACAATGTGCAGACGATTTTGACCTCGCATGTCCTTGCATGAAAAAGAGGGCAAGAAAAGGATGCGCAGTCGTTCTCACACAGAATGAAAAGGAACACGGACGGGAGTAAAATAAAAACAGCCTTTTGAGGGCTTTGCTTTGATGCGGAAAAATCGGTGCTGACAGTGAACATAGTGTTTTTCTTAAGGGGGAAGCATGGACAGACAAATTCTTGAGTCCCTGAAGGGGACAAACGAAAACTACATCTTTCCGTTTCTTTGGATGAAGGGCGAAGAGGAGGCTGTGATCCGCAGGGAAATCGCGAAGATCGACGAATGCGGAATTAAGGCGGTGTGCCTGGAATCGCGTCCGCATCCGGATTTTGCCGGGCCGGGATGGTGGAGGGATTTTGACATCGTCCTCGACGAGTGCAAAAAACGGGGGATGAAGATCTGGATTCTTGACGACGCGCATTTTCCGACGGGTCTTGCCAACGGCCTGCTGCCGAAGAAATACCCGGAAAGAGCGAAGCAGTATCTTGCGGTCAAGAGCTTTGACGTGACGGGGCCGCTCTCTCACGGAACTCTGGATATCCGCTCGGCGATGCAGAAAGCCTTTACCTGGATGGATATGGGCAAACCGGTCGAGAAGCCTCTCGTCGACGAACAGACTCTGGTCTCGGTAGTGGCCATGCGGATGGGCGACGATGACACCGTGACCGCCGACAGGGCCGCCGATGACAGGGACATCGCAAACGGCGCCGCCCCGGGCAGCCGGGTAAACCGCATCGTGCTGACCGAACGGGTGAAGGACGGAAAGCTGATCACGGACTTCCCGCAGGGAGTTTGGCGGGTGTTTGTCGTTCATACCACTTATGACGAGGGAGCGAGAAACGATTATATCAACATCATCGACAGGGAATCCGTCCAGGTTCTCATCGAGGCCGTCTATGAGCCGCATTATGAGCACTATCGCGAAGAGTTTGGCAAAACCATAGCCGGTTTCTTCTCGGATGAACCCGGGTTTGGCAATACCTTCGGCTTTGAGATGGATGAGTCCATCGGCCGCAAGATGATGCCTCTTCCCTGGAACAGGGATGTCCCGGGGATGCTCAAAGACCGCCTGGGAGAGAACTGGACGGAGCTCCTGCCGCTCTTGTGGTACCCTTCCGAGGATGAGGAAATCACGGCAATTGTCCGCTATTCCTATATGGACACGGTGTCCCGCCTCTATGCCGCAAATTTCTCGGAGCAGCTTGGAAAATGGTGCGCGGACCGGGGTGTCGAATACATCGGCCACGTCATAGAGGACAAGAATGTGCATAGCCGGCTCGGCTGCGGCTCCGGCCATTTCTTCCGCGCCATGAGCGGTCAGGCGATGGCCGGCACAGACAACATAGGCGGCCAGGTTCTCCCGGGCAATCCGAATACCACCCGCCACGGCTTCAATACATCCGACGGCCCCTTCTATCACTACATGGAGTCCAAGATGGGCGCTTCCGTCGCGCTCATGCAGTCGGAGAAGAAGGGCCGCTATATGGTCGAGACCTTCGGGGCCTACGGGTGGAGCTTCGGGGTCCGCGACATGAAATGGGTTGCCGACTGGCTGATCGCAAGAGGAGTCAATCACCTCGTGCCGCACGCATTTTCCATGGACAAGTATCCGGACACGGACTGCCCGCCGCATTTTTATGCAGGGGGACACAATCCGGAATTCCCTTATTTTGCGCGGCTGATGAAATACTGCAACAGGCTGTGCCACGTCTTCTCCGAAGGAAAATGGATCCCCGAGGTCGGCGTTCTCTATCACGGCGAGATGGAGTGGATGGACGACTGCATGATGGATCAGGAGATCGGCAGGAGACTGAGCGGAGGGCATATCGATTATGCGATCGTGCCTTCGGACGCCCTCGCCGACGCCGCCGGCTGCGGCAGCGGGAGATATGCGGCGAAGGTGCAGGACGGCAAGCTGTACATCAATGACGTGCCTCTCAAGATGCTGATTATTCCGCGCGGGCGCTTTATGGATCCGCAGCTGTCGGAATTCATCGCGGACTTCCCGGACGTCCGCATGATCTTCGTGGAGGGGAAACCCGAGCAGGCATTCCGCTTCGAGTCGGAAGGAAAGCCGTTCCGGAGAACGGACGGAGTGATCCCGGAGGGAGGCCGCGTCGTCTCTTTGGAGGAGCTCGTCCCGGTCATCCGCGAGATGGGCGTCATCGGAGCCAGGGCGGAAGTGAAGGCCGACGTATCCTTCTTCCACTACGAGAAGGAGGAGGGCGATCTCTGGATGGCTTTCAATGAATCCATGACGGAGGCCGTCCACGGAAACCTGCTGATGAAGTGCGGGGGAGACGGGAAAAAGGTTTACCGCTATGACGCGATGAAGAACCGGATTTATCCGGTGGAGCAGATGCCGGCAAGAGGCTTCGACGAACCGCGCATGCTCTGTACGCTCGACCTTGAGCCCTATGAGTCCGCGGTGTTCTTCACGGCATCTGAGGAAGAGGCAGCCGGATGCACGGAAGCGAAGGATCCCAAGGAGCTCCGTGCCGCTTCCAGGGAAGATCTGTCGAAGGGATGGGCGGCAGAGCTGGCATATTCCGCCGACGAGCCGCAGTATAAACCCATCGGGGAATTTCTTGCCGGGACCGGCAGGGAAGCTGCCGCCGGGGAAGGCTCTCCGCGGCCCCTTGAAAAGCTGCCGGGCGCGGAAGAGAAGGCTGCCGCCATGAGCGAAGGACTCATCCCGATCTCTGACATGCTGCCGACATTTTCCGGATTCATGCGCTACAGCCGCAGCATCACAATCCCGGAGGCCGGGAAACGGTACTTTATCGAGGCGGAGAATCTCTACGAAGCCGGCCGGGTCCTTGTGAACGGTGTGGAGACCGATTTCCGTCTCTGCCCGCCTTACCGCTTCGACCTGGGTGAAGATCTGAAAGAGGGCAGAAACGAGATCGTGATCGAGACGGTGAATACGCCGCTTCGGGATGTCCTCAATTACGACCAGGGGATGTTCGGTTATGAGAAGGGTGTCTATGAGCCTTCCGGCCTGTTCGGCAGGATCAGCCTGATAAAGATGGAATGAGATTTTCATAGAAGCGATAACAGATCTGGAAGAAAGAGAGGGATATATGAAGGGACTGACTGAGAAGCAGATACAGAAAGTGGAAGAACTCCTTTCCCGTATGACACTGGAGGAGAAGATCGGACAGATGAACCAGGCCGCCACCTCGCTTGTGGGCGGATTCGATGTTCCTTTCGAGGAGCTCATCGAGATGATGACGGACGGCCGGATCTCCAAGGAGGAATTCGAAAAGATCATGTCGACTGCGGAGCAGGACTTCCACGAAGACGAGATCCGCTCCGGAATGATCGGCTCGTTCATGGTGCAGGATCCGGTGAAGGCCAATGAGCTGCAGAAGATTGCCGTGGAGGAGTCGAGGATGGGCATTCCCCTCATTATCGGACTCGACGTGATACACGGGTTCCGCTCGGTGTATCCCATCGCGATCGCGGAGGCGGGAAGCTTTGACACGGATCTTTTTGAGCGCACGGCCAGCATGGCCGCGAAGGAGTCCAGGGCGGCCGGCGTGGCATGGCATTTCGCGCCTATGGTGGATGTGGCGAGGGACGCCAGATGGGGCCGGGTCTCAGAGGGTCCCGGCGAGGATCCCTATCTGGGCTCGGAGTTCGCGCGGGCCAAGATCCGCGGCCTTCAGGGCGACCGCTCAAGCACGGAGAACTATGTCGCGGCCTGCCTCAAGCACTATGTCGGCTACGGGGCGGCGGAGTCCGGAAGGGACTACAACACCGTCAGCATGGCGATGCATCAGTTCTACAACAATTACCTTAAGCCCTTTGCCGCCGCGGTGGATGAAGGGGCGATGACGGTGATGGCGGCATTTAACGATCTCAACGGCGTGCCCTGCACCGTCAATGAATTCCTGCTCAGGAAGACTCTCAAAGAGTCCCTGGGCTTCCCGGGATTCGTGGTCAGCGACGCCAATGCGATCCGCGAATGCGTGGTGCACGGGATTGCGGAGGACGAGATGGATGCCGGGATCCAGGCGGCGCTCGCGGGCATGGATATGGACATGGGCACCAGCATCTATGTGAAGAACCTGAAAGCGGCTGTGGAAGCAGGAAAGGTTCCGGTGGCCGTGATCGACGAGGCGGCCCGGAGAATTCTGTCTGTCAAGATGTGGCTCGGCCTCTTCGACAATCCCTATGTGTCAGAAGAAGCGATGAAGCGGTATGAGACGCTGCCGGATTCGCACAGAGCCCTGGCCCTGGAGGCGGCCGAGAAATCCGTCGTTCTCCTTAAAAATGAAGGCAGTGTCCTTCCCCTCAAAAAGGAAGCCAGGATTTCGCTGGTCGGGAATTTGGCCCAGAGCAGGGAAGAGATCATCGGCGCCTGGGCCATGAGCTGGCAGGAGAAGGACTGCGTGCCCATCCTCCAGGGAATGGAGGAGACCTTCCCGAACCTGAAATACTTCCCCTGCGGAGGGCCGGAAGGGGATATCTCCATGAATGAGGTGATCGCGGCCGGAGACTGGGGCGACGTCATCGTCGCGGTGCTCGGCGAGCTGGTTTCCATGTCGGGAGAGGCCTCGTCGAAAGCGGACATCACAATTCCGGGAAGGCAGAGAGAACTGCTGGAGATGCTGATGCATACAGGCAAGCCGGTTGTGCTGGTGCTGATGAACGGCAGGCCGCTCGCTCTCGAGTGGGAATACAACTATGTCCCGGTCATTGTCGAGGCCTGGCATCTGGGAATCGAGATGGGACATGCGGTGGCCCGCGTGCTGTCCGGAGAGAAGAATCCGGAGGGCCGTCTCTCCTCGTCCTTCCCCGCCCTGACGGGGCAGTGCCCGGTTTACTACAACCACATGAATACCGGAAGACCGGGATCAAAGAGCAAGTTCACGTCCCGCTATCTGGATGCCCCGCTCGGAAGTCTCTACCCCTTCGGCTACGGCCTGAGCTACACGACTTACGAGTACTCGGATCTGAAGGTCGCGGAGACAGAGGACTCCCTTGAGGTCAGCGTGAAGGTGTCCAATACCGGTGAGCGCGGCGGCCGCGAGACCGTGCAGTTCTATATGCAGGATGTGACGGCAACGCTGGTCAGGCCGGTTAAGGAGCTGAAGGCTTTCCGGAAAGTGGAGCTTGAGGCAGGCGAGACAAAGACGGCGGCATTTACCCTCCCGAAGAAGGAAATGGGCTTCTACGACAACGACGGGGTCTACCGCCTCGAGGACGGCCTCTTCCGGATCTACGCCGGCGGCAGCTCGAAGGACTGCCTGATGGAGGAAGTGCGGATTAAGTTCTGATACTGTCATCTTTTCTTCTTGCGCTTCATTGCCGGGCGATGTATGGTAAGGGGCATACAGTTTTGTTTGCGCTTGAAACAGCAGGAGGTATGCGCATTGGGTAAGATCAATATACAGATGTATTCTTTTTTTGACGGAAAGCATAATGACAGCAGAGAGAATCTGCGCACAGCGGCAGAGCTCGGTTATGACGGGGTGGAACTCTTCACGCCGGACTTTGGAATTCCTGCGGACGAGATGAAATCCCTGACGGAGGAGCTGGGACTTGCGGTCGTGTCGATGCACGCGCCGGCGAAGGGAGATATCGTCGGGCTCATTCCGTATGCGAAGGCACTCGGATGCCATAACATAGGGCTCAGTATGGAGACGATGATGACGGAAGCGGACGTGCACCGCTGGGCCGGAGAGATGAACGAAATCGGGAAGGTCCTGAAGGCGGAAGGATGCCGCATGATCTATCACAACCACACCCAGGAGTTCGCGCCCTGTGGAGACGCGAGGATTATCGATGTTCTTATCAGGGAGACGGATCCGGAGGGTGTCGGTTTTGAGCTGGATGCCGGGTGGTGCGCCGCGGCGGGCTTTGATCCCGTCGAGGTCGTGAGTGAATACGCCGGCCGCATTAAACTCATCCACATAAAAGAGAGTTCGGAAGTGATCGGACCGCTTCCGCCGATTGACATCACGAAAGCGGAAATCGTGGACGGCCGCCCCGTCTTCTCCCCGGAGGTCCAGGCCATGCTGGATCACGCGAGGGCCATCAACTGTCCGGCCTGTGAAGGTCTCGTGGACTGGGCCGGACTCAAAGCGGCAGCAGACGCGGCCGGATGCGAGGCATATATCGTCGAGAGAGAATTCTCGAAGGGCGACCGAGTGGAGCAGCTCAGAGAAGACCTCATGAGATACAGAAATATCTTTTAATGAAAATAACAGGAGCGTGACAGCATGATCAGAGTGACAATATGGTATGAATACGCGCAGGAGATCGGGGTTCTCAAAAGAGAGATGGTCCCCGGCATGAGTGACAAGGATTTTGAGTTCTTCAGCGACTTTGTAAAAAGCCGTGTGGAGAGGATCAAAGAGGTCTATCCGAAGGGACTGATCGGCACACTTTCGGAAGCGCTCGAGAAGGATCCCGAGTTCAGGATTACACTGACGAATATCTATGAGAAGGACTACGGGCTTCCCGACGAGCTTCTTGAGAACACCGACGTGCTGGTTTGGTGGTCCCATGTTCTGCAGGACGCCGTTCCTGACAGCCTCGCGATGAAAATCGTAAAGAGGGTGCAGAAAGGCATGGGATTTGTGGCTCTCCATTCGGCTCACAAGTCCAAGCCGTTCATGTATCTCCTCGGCACAAGCGGCACTTTGAAATGGCGCGAGGATGACTTCTGCAGAGTTTGGACGGTAAATCCCGCCCATCCGATCGCGCAGGGAATCCCGGAGATGATTGAGCTTCAGGAAGAGGAGATGTATGGCGAGCCGTTTGACGTCCCGAAGCCGGACGACAATATCTTTATCAGCTGGTACAGAGGCGGAGAGGTCTTCCGCTCCGGGTGCACATGGACGAGGGGATACGGGAAGATCTTCTATTTCCAGCCGGGCCATGAGACGAGCCCGAACTACCACAACCCTTATATTCAGAAGATCATAGGCCAGGGGATTCACTGGGCGGCGCCGACTGTTTACAGAGAGAACTTCGACTGCCCGAACATTCTCACTTCTCCGGAAAGCCTCTGCAAGTGACGGAGGATGATCTTTATTGAGACGCATTCTTAAGAACAAAACTTATCTCTATCTCACGGAATTCTTCGCCGGGATGGCGGTGATGGCAGTGGAACTGGGGGCGAGCAGGCTGCTCGCGCCCTATTTTTCGTCCTCGCAGATCGTTTGGACCATCATCATCGCGACCATCATGATCGCGATGGCTCTGGGAAATGTCTACGGCGGGCGCAGTGCGGACAAAAACCCGGATCCGGATCTGCTGTACCGGCGCATACTGCTCGCTGCGGTCTGGATTGCGGCGATTCCCTTTGCGGGAAAGTACCTGATCCTTCTGATCACGGGGCTGCTCGTGATCACCATCAGCCACAACCTTCTGGTGATCGCGGCATTTCTCTCCGCGATGATTATCTTTGTGTTTCCCTGCTTCCTGCTGGGGACCTGCACTCCCTCTCTTGTGCGGTATACCGTGACGGGCAGGGACGACAGCGGCAGCACTGTGGGAATGCTGGGAGCCTTCAACACGGTTGGAAGCATAATCGGAACCTTCCTGCCCACCTTTGTTACGATTCCTGCTGTGGGAACGGCGGTTACATTTTTAATATTCTCCGGGATCCTCCTGGCGATTGCTCTGGTGTATTTCCTGTCCCCGGGAGAGGACGGGAAGAAGGGCCGCTTCAGCCCCAGGTGCTTCATTGCGGTTTTGCTCTTTGTGCTGTTTACGGTGCTGGGAGTAAGGAGCAGCTTTGCGTTCTGGGAAGAGGATCTTACCTATGAGGGGGAGTCGGTTTACAATTACCTGCAGGTGAAGGACACGCCTTCCTCCACCATTCTGTCGACAAATGTGCTCTTCGGGGTGCAGTCCGTGACGATGAAGGAGCAGTC
>CACZQS010000267.1 GCA_902783325.1 uncultured Lachnospiraceae bacterium | reverse complement strand
TCGGGGTGACAGGATTCGAACCTGCGGCCTCCTGCTCCCAAAGCAGGCGCTCTAGCCAAGCTGAGCCACACCCCGTCATCGCGATGCGCCACGCATCCCCGTAAATCGCGCATTCGTTATTATAAGATCCATGGATGTCTTTTGTCAACCTAAATCTTATCGTTTGTATCAAAATCTTTTGCTGTCACCAGAGTCGGATGCGCGACGGTCCTCTTCCGAGGAAGTTGAGGGTGTAATGGGGCACGCCGAAGCGGTCGATATCCATCACGATAAAGCTGGGTGCTCTCCCGTCCTGTCTGGGAAGAGCCAGGCTTCCCGGATTGAGAACGGTGAGCTCCTCGTCGGAATCGTCCAGATAAGGGCGGTGGGTGTGGCCGAACATCGCCACATTGCAGTCCCTTGACTTCGCCTCCTCCCTGAGCCGCTCCGTTCCCATGGAGACACCGTAATGATGCCCGTGCGTCACGAAGATCCTGCAGTTTCCGAGCGAAATCTCCTCTTCCATTCTCGCATCGGAGAAGAAATCATTGTTGCCGCGCACGATCGTACACGGACAGGCAGCGTCCCTACGGATCTCGTCGTCGAGGCCCTCCGTGTCACCGCAGTGAATCAGGTAATCGAAGGGCTTCGTCTTCCGGAACACCTCCCTGATCTCCTTACTGCTTCCGTGAGTGTCGCTGACAATCAGTACCTTCATGCCTCTCCGACCTCTTTTGCGTCCCTGAGGATCTCCCGCATCGCCCGGAGTGCCTTTCCTCTGTGGCTGATGGCATTTTTCTCCTCAGGCGCAAGCTCGGCCGAATACCGGCCTTTCTCCGGTACATAGAAGATCGGGTCGTACCCGAAGCCGTTGCCGCCTTTTTCCTCGTAACCGATCATACCTTCGAAGACGCCCTCTGCCGTGTATTCCCTCCCGTCGGGAAAGACGCAGGCACAGACGCAGACAAAGCGGGCAGTGCGCTTCTCATCAGGAAGGCCTTCTAGTCTTCTTAAGATCTCCGTGTTCTTGACGTGATAGGAGGTATCCTCTCCCATCCAGCGCGAGGAGTAAATCCCGGGCTCCCCGCAAAGCGCGTCAACGACAAGTCCCGAATCATCCGCGAGAGCCGGTTCTCCGGAAGCTTTTGAGACCGCCCTCGCCTTGATGAGCGCATTCTCCTCAAAAGACTTTCCGTCCTCCACAATTTCGGCATCGACACCGGCTTCTCCCATCGAGACGACATCAAGGCCGATATCACTTAAGATCGCCTTGATCTCTCCGAGCTTATGCGCATTTCCAGTTGCGAACAGGATCCTTTTCATAATCCCTTCTCCCCTTTCTTCTTCGGCGGCTTCGGTCCCAGGTACTGATAGAGGTAAGTGCGGAGCATGCCGTTATAGATTTTGCGGTTTTTATCCGCCTTTTTCCCTATATATTTCTCTGCTTCCTCATAGGAAGTGATCAAAAACATAGACCAGGAATCCAGCTTTTTATATGCTTCTCCGATCTGGGCGTAGAGCCCGGGAAGCCCGGCGCGGTCCTCAAGCCGCTCCCCGTACGGCGGATTCGTGACAATGAAGCCGTACGGTTTCGAGTGGCGCAGATCCTTCACTTCCCGTTTCTGAAAATGGATCAGCTTCGCGACTCCTGCTTTTTCCGCATTCTCCCTGGCACAGCGCACCGCATGTTCGTCAATATCATAGCCTTGCAGGTCGCACTTAGCAAGTGCCTCCGGCAGAACCGCCTCTTCCGCCTCCTCCCTGGCCCTTTTGAAAATGCCGGAATCCGGAAGCGTCGTCCAGCTTTCCGCAAGAAATGATCTACCGATTCCCGGCGCGATGTGCCGGGCGATCATCGCGGCCTCGATCGGAATTGTGCCGGAGCCACAGAAGGGATCCACAAGAATCCTGTCCGGGAACCACGGTGTGAGTCCGATGATCGAGGCGGCGAGCGTCTCGGAGATCGGGGCCATTACCGGCGAGACCCGGTATCCCCGCTTGTGGAGAGACGTTCCGCTCGTGTCGATCCCCACAGTCACTGTGTCCTTCCTGATCGAGACGCGCAAAGGATACACCGGTCCGTCCTCAGGAAACCAGTTTGTGCGGTAGCGGGTTTTCATGCGCTCCACCATCGCCTTCTTCATAATTGACTGAATGTCGGACGGAGAGAAAAGGGCGCTCCGCACCGATGAAGCCTTTGCGACATAGAATCTTGCGTTCTCCGGGAGCAGCTCCTCCCAGGGAATCGCCCTCGTGCCCTCAAAGAGCTCGTCAAATGTCCGGGCCTCGAATTCCCCGGCCTTCCAAAGAACGCGCTCCGCTGTCCTTAAGCAGATATTCGCCTTTGCCAGAGCAGCCGCATCACCCCGAAAGGCGACGCGGCCGTCGTCCACGGCTGTGATCTCCCAGCCGAGTGAAACCACCTCCCTCTTCAGTACCGATTCGGTCCCGAAATGACAGGGGGCTATATATTCGTAAAGGGCCATAAAGTCCTCCAAAAGGATTTTTAAGAAATTGTTAAGTTTTTATTGCCATTTAAGATTATATCGTATATAATCACTCTTGTAAAAGAATTTACCCTTCAAAAATTTTTTTACAACCCCTTATTAATTATTTATACTCCCCTGAAAAGGTCTTGCCGGCTCCCC
>CACZQS010000266.1 GCA_902783325.1 uncultured Lachnospiraceae bacterium | reverse complement strand
GCTGACTTATTGTTCTCGGACCCGATTTTGTAATCTCGCTTCTTACGTCCTTCAGACATAAGAACCGAGAACAAAATCTGGCTCCTTAAGACCCGATCGTCGTCTTGTCCCTGTCGGAGCGCTCCCGGATGATGATCTTCAGAGCGGTTCCCTTGAAGGCAAAAGACTGCCTGATCTGATTCTCGATATAGCGCACATAAGAAAAATGCATCAGTTCTTTGTCATTGACAAAGATGACGAAGGTCGGCGGTTTCACGGCCACCTGCGTGATATAATACAGCTTCAGCCGTTTGCCCTTGTCGGTAGGCGGCGACTGCAGCGCGACAGCCTCTGTCATAATCTCGTTGAGAACTCCGGTCGGAATGCGGCGCGTCTGGTTCTCGAGCACCATGTCCACCGTGGCAAACAGGCGGTTCAGCCTCTGCCCGGTCTGCGCGGAGATAAAGATGATCTCGGCATAGGACAGATAGGAAAGGATTCTTCTGACCTCTTTCTCGTATTCCTTGGTGCTTCCGGAATCCTTGTCGGGATAGGCATCCCACTTATTGACCGCGATGACGATTCCTTTTCCTCTCTCGTGGGCGATCCCGGCGATCTTCGCGTCCTGCTCCGAGATACCCTCCACTGCGTCGATGACCAGCACGACCACGTCCGCGCGGTCCACGGCCGCCACGGTCCGGATCACGGTATATCTCTCCAGCTCCTGCTTCACCTTGCTCTTTCTCCGAAGCCCGGCCGTGTCGATAAAGATATAATCCTTTCCGCGGTACTTCACGGAGGTATCGATGGCATCCCTGGTCGTCCCCGCGATATCGGAGACAATGAGCCTGCCCTCACCGGTCAGCTTGTTGATCAGGGAGGATTTTCCGACATTCGGTTTGCCGACAATCGCGATGCGCGGGATGCTGTTCTCTTCCTCCTCCTCGACCGTCTCCTCGAAATACGACGTGATCTGATCGAGAAGGTCGCCGATTCCCTGCCGGTTTGCGGCGGAGATCGGAACCGGATCCCCGATGCCGAGCTCGTAGAACTCATAGACATACGGAGCCTGCTTCACATAGTTATCCACGGCGTTGACGCACAGAACCACCGGCTTCCCGGATTTGCGGAGCATGTCCGCCACCTTGCCGTCCGCATCCTGGACGCCGCTGCGCAGGTCCACCATGAACACGATCACCTGGGCTGTCTCGATCGCGATCTGCGCCTGCTCGCGCATCTGCTTCAGTATGACATCCGAGCTCTCCGGTTCAATGCCGCCGGTATCCACGATCGTAAAGTGGTAGCCCGACCAGTCCACGTCCGCATAGATGCGGTCCCGCGTGACGCCCGGGGTGTCCTCTATAATCGAAATTTTCTTGCCGGCCAGGGCGTTGAACAAGGTCGATTTCCCGACATTCGGCCTGCCGACGATTGCTGCAATCGGTCTATTCATAATATTGACGTTCCTTCATCAAGAAGTAATTTCTCCTGACGGAGAAATCTTGAAGTCGCTCAAAGCCGCGACGGGCTCCCCCGATCATAGATCGGGGGCAGACATCGGAGCGAACCCGAGAAACGAGCGGACAAGATCCTCTCCGCTGTCCTCAGTAATCCTCACCGGTGTCCCCAGTTCGGTCTCCAAATCCTCAACCGTATAGTCATCCAGGAAAACCCTGTCTCCCCTTCTTAAAGTCGTGCGCGGGAGAAGCAGCGCTTCCCCTATAGAACTTCCTCTGTCCAGCCGTTCTCTCAGCTCCCTAATAATATCCGTGCCGGTTAAGAGCCCTGTCACCGTGATGGATTCTCCGAAAAAACGGTTCCGTACCGGCACCACATCCACTTGGGAATCCGGAAACACTTCCCGTATCTCCTCCCCAAGCTGCCGGATGACGGGGGCGATCAGCGTGCCGCATACCGATGTCCCCCGGAACGGCCGCAGATCACGAAGCTCTCCTCTCTCCCGCTTTTCCGCGTAGGAGCGGATTGCCCGTCTCGTCTCGTTCATGAGAAGGCGGACCATGCCGACGCCATTTTCATACTGAAGATACCCGTCGTACCTCTCCTCCTCCGGAAGCGGCCTTCCCGCCAGGATGTACCACTCGTCGGATGCGTGGATAAAATGTCTCGGAGCGCCGCGCTTCAGATCCGGCTCCTCCTCCCCTTCTTCGGGGACATAGGACGCTTTCAGCTTCTCGTAGATCCGGGTCTGCCAGGATTCCACGATGTCAATGACCTCAGCGGCGTCAGAGGGGGAAAACGGCTCCAGCTCCTCCAGCCCCTCGCGGAAGCGGCTCAGTCCCACCGGAACGACCGATACACTCTGCATCTCCGGAAGGAATTCTGTCAGATCGCGTATGGTCCGCTCCAGCTCCGCGCCGTCGTTCCAGTGCCTGCACAGCACGATCTGGCCGTTCATCGAGATGCCGGCCTCTTTCAATGTCCGCATCTTCTGAAGAGCCTCCCCGGCAAAGCGGTTGCGCAGCATGCGCACCCTTAAGTCAGGATTGGTCGTCTGTACGGAAATATTCACCGGCTCCATGCGGTAGCGGATAATGCGCTCCACATCGCGGTCCGTCAGGTTGGTGAGAGTGATGTAATTGCCCTGCAGGAAAGACAGTCTCGAATCATCATCCTTAAAATACAGGGTTTCGCGCATGCCGGGGGGCATCTGGTCTATGAAGCAGAAGATGCACCTGTTCCTGCAGCTGCGGTAGCTGCTCATAAGGGAGTTCTCGAAGGTCAGACCGAAATCCTCCCCCTCCTCCAGGGAGACCGTCACCAAAGTCTC
>CACZQS010000265.1 GCA_902783325.1 uncultured Lachnospiraceae bacterium | reverse complement strand
TCCGGCTGCGGGAAGAGCACGACCCTCAATATGATCTGCGGCCTGGAAAAACCGACGGAAGGGCACATCTTCTTCGGCGACGAGGACGTCACGAATCTGCCGCCCGAGAACCGCGGGGTCGGCATGGTCTTCCAGAGCTACGCCCTGTACCCGCACCTGACGGTGCGCCAGAACATCCGCTTTCCGCTGGAGAACCTCAAAGGGAACAAGCGTCTTACGAAGCAGGAAATGGATGCAAGGGTGGAAGAAGTGGCAAGCCTCGTGGAGATCGGCAATCTCCTGGACAGGAAGCCGGCGGAGATGTCCGGCGGCCAGCAGCAGAGAGTGTCCATCGCCCGCGCCCTTGTGAAAATGCCCCGCGTCCTGCTTCTCGACGAGCCCCTGTCGAACCTTGACGCCAGGCTGAGGCTCCAGACGAGAGAGGAGATCCGCCGCATCCAGAGAGAGACCGGGATCACGACCGTCTTCGTCACCCATGACCAGGAGGAGGCCATGAGCATCTCCGACGGCATCGTGGTCATGGAAAATGGCGTCGTCAACCAGATCGGCAGGCCGCAGGACGTATATGACGATCCCGTAAACCTCTTCGTCGCCAAATTCCTGGGAACGCCCGCGATCAATGTCTTCGACGGCGAGGTGCGCTCCGGCATCCTCTATATAGGAGCCGAAGGCGTGCTGGACGTGCCCGGTGTTCCCGACCAGAAGGTCAAGGCCGGAATCCGTCCGGAAGGATTTGTCCTTCAGGAAGACGGGCCGTTCACCCTGAACCTGGTCCGGGTCGAGGTCATGGGAAGGGACACGAGCGTCGTCTCCACGCATCCGGCCCTGGAGGGAGCCACGGTGCGCTCCATCATCAGCGCGGAGAACCGGATTGACCCGGACGCGAAGACGGTGTCATTTTCCCTGAAAAAGGCGAAGGTGCATATCTTCAGCGAAAAGACCGGGGAGCGGATTTACTTCGGCGGGAGCAGGTGAGGTGCGGATATGGAGCAAAACAAATGGAAAGCCTGGCTGTACCTTGTGCCGGCATTTATCTTCTTAGGGATTTTCCTCGTGTACCCGCTGATCGACGTCTTTGTCTATTCCTTCGAGGAGGGGTACAATTCCGCCTCCCAGACGTATTTCGGGACGGGGATCTACAACTTCCGCTACGTGCTGAGGGATCCGTATTTCCTGCAGGCCGTCAAAAACACATTTATCATCGTGATCATCACGGTGCCGGTCTCGACGGGCCTCGCGCTTCTCATATCCCTCGGCCTCAATTCGATTAAGCCGCTTAAGGAATTCTTTCAGACCATCTATTTCCTTCCGTACGTGACCAACACTCTGGCGGTCGGACTGGTGTTCATGATCCTGTTCCGGAAGACCCCGTATACGGACGGCTTTATTAATCTGATTATCAAATGGTTCGGCGGCAGCAGCATCGACTTCATCGACGGTCCCTACTGGGCCAAGATGTTTGTGATGTGCGTCTATACTGTCTGGGTGGTTCTGCCGTTCAAGATTCTGATTCTCACCAGCGCGCTGGCCTCCGTCAATCCCGTTTATTACAACGCGGCGAAGGTGGACGGCACCTCGCGCTTCCGGATTTTTTACAGGATTACGGTTCCCATGATCTCGCCCATGCTCTTCTATCTTGTGATTACGGGCTTCATCGGCGCGTTCAAGGCCTACAGTGACGAGGTGGCGATTTTCGGGACGAACCTCAACGCCGCCGGGATGAACACGATCGTCGGATATGTCTATGATATGCTCTACGGGGACAGCGGCGGTTATCCTTCGTATGCCGCGGCGGCAGCCCTGATTCTCTTTGCCATCGTGCTGACGATCACCTGCATCAACCTTATGGTGAGCCGGAAGACCGTCCATTACACTTAAGGGTCCAGATGTGACAGTGGGGACAGTCCCCACTGTCACATCTGATCCCCTTGAGTCACAGCTGTTTCCGTTTATATTCGGATAGGAGTATTGCAATGACTGAAACCTACGAAAGAATAGAAAAAAGGGCCAGAACCGGGGCGAGAATCCGGAAGATCGTCACCTATGCGCTCCTGGTTCTCTGGGGAATCATCGTGCTCTTCCCGTTCTACTGGATGATTCTCACCTCGCTGAAGAGCTACAGCGCCTACAACTCGGAGTACGTGCCTAAGCTTTACACGCTCTCGCCCACAATTCAGAACTACATCGATGCGTTTACGACAGTTCCGCTGGCCAGATATTTCCTCAATACGCTGTTGTTCACCGTGGTGACGACGGCGCTGATGATGGTGGTGATCATACCGGCGGCATTTGCCTTCTCGCGGCTGGAATTTAGGGGCAAAAACCTGGTCTTCACGCTGTTCCTGTCCCTCATGATGATCCCGAACGAGCTCGTGATCATCACCAACTTCGTGACCATCACGGACTGGCATCTCCGCAACACTTATCTGGGCCTGATCCTGCCGTCGGTGACTTCGGTCTTCTACATCTATCTGCTCAAAGAGAACTTCGAGCAGATCCCGGACGCCCTCTATAAGGCCGCGAAGGTGGATGGAACCTCGGACTTAAAGTACCTCGTCAAGGTCATGCTCCCGATCTGCCGCCCGACGATCATCACGATCACGATCCTGAAGGTCATCGAGTGCTGGAACAGCTACGTCTGGCCCCGCCTCATCACCGACGACGAGATGTATTTCCTCGTCTCCAACGGCATCCAGGAAATCCGCGAGAACGGGTTCGGCCGGGAGAACATCCCCGCCATGATGGCTGCGGTCGTCGTGATATCGGTGCCGCTTATCGTGCTCTTCCTGATCTTCCACAAGAAGATTATGGAAGGCGTGTCGCGAGGAGGGACGAAGGGATGAAGAAAGCATTTTTCGGAAAATGGCGTATCCTGCGAGCTGCGGCGTCTCTCGGCCTTCTTGCGGCGGTCCTTGGTCTTGCCGGCTGCCACGGCTCAAGAAATCTGCCGGAATTCCAGGTGCCGGAGACCTTCGACAGCTCCAGGAATTATGAGATCACGTTCTGGGCGAAGAATGACACGAATAAGACCCAGACCAAGATCTATGAGAAGGCCATCTCGGATTTTGAGGAGCTCTACCCGAACATCAAGGTGAACATGCGCCTCTACACGGATTACGGCAAGATCTATAACGACGTGATCACGAACATCTCGACGAATACGACGCCGAATGTCTGCATCACGTATCCGGACCACATCGCGACTTACATGACGGGAGCGGACGTGGTGGTGCCGCTGGACTCCCTGATCAGCGATGCTTCTTACGGGCTCGGCGGGAGTGAAGTCGTGTACGACGGTCCGAAAGAGGAGGAGATCATACCGCAGTTTCTTGACGAGTGCCGGATCGGCGGTGCCGTCTATGCCCTCCCCTACATGCGGTCGACCGAGGCCTGCTATATCAACAAGGACTTTGTGGAAAAGCTGGGATACACCCTGCCCGAGACACTGACCTGGGATTTTATCTGGGAGGTTTCCGAGGCGGCGACGAAAAAGGACGCGGACGGGAACTACGCCGTAAACGGCCAGAAGGTGATGATCCCCTTCATCTATAAATCCACCGACAATATGATGATCCAGATGCTCAAGCAGCGGGGCGGCGGGTACTCGAAGAGCGACGGCACGATTGAGATCTTCAACGACACGACGAGAGACATCCTGTACGAGATTGCCGGTCACGTGAAGACAGGGGCATTTTCCACATTCAAGATCTCGAGTTATCCCGCGAACTTCCTAAATGCCGGCCAGTGCATCTTCGCGATCGACTCCACGGCCGGCGCGACCTGGATGGGCTCCCACGCGCCGCTTCTCGATATCAGCGAGGACAAGCTGGTGGAGTTCGAGACCGAGGTGATGGCAATCCCGCAGTCGGATCCGGAGAATCCGCAGATGATCTCCCAGGGACCTTCCGTCTGCCTCTTCAACAAAGGGGATCCGCAGGAGGTGCTGGCGTCGTGGCTCTTTTTGCAGTATCTGCTGACAAATGACGTCCAGACAGCCTACGCCGAGACGGAAGGCTACGTGCCGGTAACGAGCAAGGCCCAGTCCTCGGAGCAGTATCAGGATTACGTCTCGCGGATCGGCGAGGACAACAAAGAGCATTACGACGTGAAGATCAAAGCTTCCGAGCTGCTTATGGCAAATACGGACCATACCTTTATCACCCCGGTATTCAATGGCTCCGCGTCCCTCCGCGATGCGGCCGGGCAGCTGATCGAGAGCACGGCCAAATCCGTGCGCAGAAAGGAGACGATCGACGGCGCGTATATCGAGAATCTCTTTGACTCCGTGAACTCGCTCTGCCATCTGGACCAGATCCGGACGGACGACAGCGTGCCGATGGAGCTCGGTCCCCTTCCCCCGACGGCGGCGGCTCTTCTCGGAATTCTTGCCGCTGCCTGGGTGCTGATCCTGCTGTATGTCGTGATCTCTGCGGTGCGGAAGAAAAAATAGTATGCTTTACAATCATAAAATATGAAGTATAATGAGAGATAACGTTCGTTTAGACGTTCTTATTGAACACAGTGTTAGAAGGAGAAGACAGCAATGAAGAAATTTGGTGTGTTGTTATTGACGGCAACGATGGCAGCTGCCCTGGCCGGCTGCGGTTCTTCAGGGAACACCGCTTCCAAAGCAGCTTCTGCGGCGGCTTCTGCAGCAGAGAGCACGATTTCGAAAGCGGAAAGTGCAGTGTCTGAAGCAGCTTCCGCAGCAGAGAGCGCAGTGGAAAGTGCAGTATCCGAGGCGGCCTCCGCAGCGGAGAGCGCAGTA
>CACZQS010000264.1 GCA_902783325.1 uncultured Lachnospiraceae bacterium | reverse complement strand
GTGGTTTCGATAATTGACATAAAACGGACTTATCCACAGAATTCTCTGCTGCAGAAGTCCGTTTTTCGTTGCTCTTTCGTTGAAATCGGCACTTATGCACCGATTTATCCACTTTATCCACTGCTTATGTGGGGTTTCTTACGTCAACCGGTGTGTATAAGGCGGGAATGCAGTACACAGTTCGGTCACACCTGCGTGCTATACTATACAACCTCATACGCAGGTATGAAACTATACTCCCTGGAGATCAGCCTATGCGATTAAGGAGAATTCCTGAAGCGGATCAGATAGTTGCGGACAGTCCGTTTGTGGTTCATGACGGGACCGCACAAAGAGGGATGTGGCGGACATCTTCTTCGGGGGAGCTTCACCTTGAGATCGGTATGGGGAAGGGCCGTTTCCTGATCGAGACGGCAGCCCTGCATCCGGAGAACGATTATGTGGGAATGGAGCGCTATACGAGCGTACTGATGCGCGCGTGCGAGCGCATGGAAGGAATTCCCTATAAAACTCCGGCGGACAGGATGGAGCAGGAAGAGAATCCGGAGAAAGAAGCGGCGTTTGTTCCTCCGGGGAATCTCCGCTTTCTTTGCGCCGACGCCCGCAGTCTTACGGATTTCTTTGCGCCCGGGGAGGTGGACGTGATTTACCTTAATTTTTCTGACCCGTGGCCGAAGGCAAGGCACGCAGACCGGAGGCTGACGTCGAAGGCATTTCTTGAAAGATATGAGAAAGTGCTGCGCGACGGGGGCAGGATCGAATTCAAGACAGACAACAGCGCGCTGTTCTCATTTTCCGAAGAAGAGATCCGGTCGGCCGAAGGCTGGGAGCTGACCGCTCTGACAAGGGATCTGCACAAAGATGAGGTGCTTGGCGCGGGAAATATCATGACGGAGTATGAGAGAAAGTTTTCGAAGCTGGGAAATAAAATCGGAAAGCTGATAGCGGTCTGTCATAAAAGCTGAAACCGAATCCGACAACATTTGGTCAGATATAAATTATAGTTTCCAGAGGAGGTATATAATAATGAGAAAAAGATTATCCGGACGCTCCCTTGCGGCGGTTCTTGGCACGGCCGTATTGACAGCAACGATGGTGTTCACGGCATTTCCTGCTGCAGCCGATGATGCGGACGATACAGACGAGGATGTGGAGTTCACAGACGAGGACCGGGACGATGAGGACCTGATGATTATCGATGACAGCGCTGACCTGGAGATAGATGAGGAGCTGTCGCCGGAAGAGGAAGAGCTCTATGATTTTATTGACGCCAATCTCTCAAGTGAGATTATGGAGCATTATGACAGTATGCTCTATAAACAGACCATGTATAATGATGACGGATCGGAGAATTCGATGACCGGATACGTATACCGGGACAAGGATCTCATTTATGTCAGCTATGTCGACGGCTATGCCGAGAAGATCACGGAAGACGTCGATGAGGGCTTTGATCCGGATCTGGGCAGCCCCGTCCGTTATATCTTCGGGGATGAGGAAATAAGACAGGACAGCATCGATAATTATGAGGAACTCTTCTATCTGTGGGGAATGGAGACGGTTGCCGGCAGGACCGAGTCTGACGGCAAGGTGACATTTATCACGGAAAATGATGATATGGACTTCATCGACTATATGATAGGAGATCTGGGCGGAGAGCTGGAAGAAGGGAAGACCTATAAGTTCTCCAGAGAAACTGTATTCGATAAGGAATCGAAGCTGCTGGTCAGCTCGGCGGTTTCCCTGGCCGGGGATGACGGTTCTTCCGATGTCATCTTTGAGTGCAGCCTGCAGGTGAACCCCGAGAACGGATATGAGGAGGACAAGGAGCTCTTTGCGAAGCTGGATTCAGAGGATACCCATTCCCTGAAGGTTGTGATTGACCCGAATACCGAGGACGAAACCGTCCTTGAAGGCAAAGTAGGAAAGGGATGTGTGTTCTATCCGCTTATTTATGACGGATATACTTACTATACAGACGAGGAGTGCACTCTGGTCGCCACGGAAGAGGAACTCTATGAAAAGGAGAAGGATGTGGTGCTTTACGCCGCATTCGAAGAGATTCCGGAAGAGGACTACGACCTGGAAGACGGAGAATTCGAGCTGGAATTCGATGAAGGCGACGAGATCGACTTAAGTGAACTGTTTGAAGACCAGGATCTTGAGGGCGAGATCGCAGGCTGACCGATTACCTGATGGAAATCGAACAGCACACTCCGCATTGCTTACGGGGTGTGCTGTTTATTTCGCTATATGCGAATGAGCGGGGGCGAAGGAGATGCGGGAGGAGAATAAAAGGTTTCTGAAAAGGACGCTCATAATCGCACTTCCGATCATGCTGCAGAACGGCGTGACGAACTTTGTGAATATGCTCGACAACATTATGGTCGGGCGCGTGGGCACGGATCCTATGACAGGAGTGGCGATTGTCAATCAGCTGCTTTTTGTTTTCATGCTCTGCCTTTTCGGCGGCCTGTCCGGTATCGGGATCTTTACGGCCCAGTATTACGGCAAGGGCGACCATGACGGAGTGCGTTACACCTTCCGTCTGCAGTTCCTTTTGGCCGTGCTGCTGACTGTGGCCGGTATCCTTATACTGAAATTCAATGACCGGGCCCTGATCAGTCTCTACCTGCACGAGGATGGGGGAATAGGGGAGGCTGCAGCGACGATGTCTCATGCCCGCGCTTATATGAATGTGATGTTCTTCGGGCTCTTCCCCTTCGCAATTGCCCAGGTCTACGCCAGTACCTTGAGAGGGTGCGGTGAAACCATTGTGCCGATGCGGGCGTCGATGATTGCCGTGGCCGTGAATCTGATCGGGAATTATGTGCTGATTTACGGAAAGTTCGGGGCACCGGCCCTCGGCGTGGTCGGGGCCGCGGCGGCAACCGCCATCTCCCGTGTCGTGGAGGTGGGATATCTTGCCGTTCACGCGCACACGCATACGGAGAAGTATCCGTTCATGCGCGCGGTATACAAAAGCTTCTACGTGCCGGGAAGGCTGGTGAAGAACTGTGTGATCAAGGGAACTCCTCTTCTCGTCAATGAGGCTCTCTGGGCGGGAGGAGAGGCGGTCCTGACGCAGATTTATTCACAGAGGGGACTTTCGGTTATTTCGGCATTCAACATTTCCAATACGATCTCCGGTGTCTTCAACGTCGCGTTTATCGCGATGGGAAATGCCACCGGCATCATCATCGGGCAGGAACTCGGCGCCTTCGGGCGGACGGATGGAAAGAGGGTAAAACGGGATGCCTGGAAGCTGACGCTGTATTCAGTCATACTCTGCGTTTTTTCCGGATTGCTGCTTTTCCTCCTGGCCGGCTATTTCCCGCGCATCTACAATACGTCGGACGAGATACGCCTGCTTGCGGCAGGTTTCATCCGGGCCAGCGCCCTCTTCATGCCGATGTACGCCTTTGAGAATGCCGCTTACTTTACGATCCGCTCGGGCGGAAACACGATGATCACGTTCTTTTTTGACTCCTGCTTCACGTGGCTGGCCTCCATCCCGCTGGCATTTGTGCTCGTGAGATTTACCGGCCTTCCGATCCTTACGCTCTTTGTCTGCGTCCGTCTGCTGGAACTGGTCAAGTGCGGAATCGGGGCGATGCTGATGCAGAAAGGAATCTGGATTAATGATATAACGTAACAATTCAGGCCAGCACAAGAAAAAAAGAAAGGGATCGCGATGCTTGCATCGACGATCCCTTTCATATGTACATGTATTGGCCGCTTAGCGGCACTTCCGGTTTTCGTCGGAAAACCGGTATTTATTCCTCACTCCCGGCAGCCATGGAGAAGGAAATCAAACTGATTCCTGTGCCGATGAAGAAGAAGCCGATGAGGATTCCCGCGGTAACAGCCGTGAACATCGGATGTACGAAAGAGTACAGACCGAGAATGACGCAGATGATGCCGATGATCAGACCTAAGACCCATCCGCTGCCTCTGTCCTGGACTGACTCTACGATGGAGACGACACCGACGCAGACGAACCATGCCGAGAGCAGGTAGAGAACGATGGTGTCGAGTACAAGCTTATCGCCCGGTCTGAACAGCGCGACGATACCGACGATTAAGGCCAGGACGCTGACCACAACTTCCAGAGCTGTGGCTTTCTTCTGGAATCCTCTTACGATGCCGACGATACCGAAGATCAGCATGACGATGCAGATCAGATAACCGGCGGCCATAAATGTTCCGACCGGTGTAAACGCACATGATACACCGGCAATGATAAGAAGAATGCCCAGAATGATACTTAAAATAACCATGAAAATAAAACTCCTTTCTCTTTAACACGCTTTTGCGTTTTTCTATCAATAGAAGAGTGTACTATATTCTTCTGCAAATTTCCAGTAAATTGTTACAAAGATTGATTATATAACCTATTGACTGCATAGGCATATGAGGGTACAGTGTTATTGAACACCATAATGATGGAGGCTATTACCGCATGAGAATCTATGCAGACAACGCAGCAACGACAAGAATGAGCCGCGCGGCCATCGAGGCCATGCTGCCTTCGATGGAGGAGCATTACGGCAATCCGTCCAGTCTCTATACACTGGG
>CACZQS010000263.1 GCA_902783325.1 uncultured Lachnospiraceae bacterium | reverse complement strand
TACGGCAGCTATGAGGAAATGGCGAAAGCGGAAGGCGCGCGGGAGGACAAGATCGATTATGTGATCATCTCCGCTCCCAATAATGCCCATTACAAGACGGCGAAGGCATTTCTTGAAAACGGCATCCATGTCTTTTGCGAAAAGCCTCTGTGCTTTGAAGTCGCGGAAGCTGAGGAACTCAAAAAGATCGCAGAAGAGAAGGGACTTCTTTTCCTGGTCAATTATTCTTATTCCGGCAACGTGATGGTTAAAGAAGCAAGAGAGCTCGTGAAGCAGGGCTACATCGGCGATGTCATTAACGTCAATGCCGAGTATCTGCAGGAGTATCTTGTGGACGACATCGGCAAGGGCGATCAGATCATGGTGAAGCTTTCTTCCTGGAGGAAGGATCCTGAAGTGGCCGGAATCTCCAACTGTGTCGGTGACATCGGCTCCCATATCGAGAATACGGTCGCGTATATGACCGGCCTCCGCGTGAAGAGAATAGCCGCGAAGCTGGACTATTTCGGCCAGCCGCTGGATCTCAACGCGAACATGCTTGTGGAGTTTGACAACGGCGCTCACGGCGTCTTCTGCTCGTCCCAGGTCTGCGTGGGCCATATGAACGGGCTCGTGGTCCGCATCTTCGGAACGGAAGGCGCGATTGAGTGGCACGAGGAGGAGCCGAACGTACTCTTCGTCACAAAGAAAGGCTGCCCGATGCAGACCTATCACAGAGGCATGGGATATATTTCGGAGCGTGCCGCGGCCATGAGCCGCATTCCGGCCGGACATCCGGAAGGTCTGTATGAGGCATTTGCAAATATGTACAAGTCGTGGAACCGCGCCGTTCTGGCGAAGGCCAACAACGAGCCGCTTGACGGGATGGCTCAGGATTTCCCGACCATCGACGACGGCATTGAAGGCGTGAAGTTTATTCACGCAGCTGTCGAGAGCAGCAAAAAGGACGCCGCCTGGGTGGAACTGTAAGGCGCGTCTTCCCGGAACGAAACAAACCGGCTGAAGCGGACTGCGGGCTTTTATGTTCCGGCAGCCAAACATAAGAAAGAGGTCAAAATAGGTACACCATATGCAACCTGTTTTGGCTTCTTTTTTAGCAGAAGGTGAAAAAAGGGGATGCAAAGCGTGTCTCACTGAAAATACATACCTCGCTTTTGGAAGTACAATGGTTTCCATAATAAGGAAACATCCGTGGCTCCGGCAGATCGAGGCTGATGATCCCGGAAGTCAGACAGAAGCGGGCGCATGCCCCAAGGAAGAGGTGAATGTATGAATATTTTAGGTGTTTCATTTGGCAGACCCAACAGTAACTGCGACATTTTGTGCAAGGAAGCGCTTTTCGGATGCAGGGAAGCTGCTCCGGATGCGGAAGTCCGCTTTATCAACACCCTGAAGCTCAATATCGGGCGCTGCCGCGGCTGCGGCGCCTGCTCCACACAGCTGGAAAAGGGCAAGGACAATGTCTGCATCTTCAAGGATGACTTCCAGATGCTTGAGGACGAAGTCCGCTGGGCAGATGCTCTCATTGTGTCCGCTCCGGTCTATACACTTACGCCCTGCGGCCAGTTCAAGGATTTCGTGGATCGTTTCTCCTGCAGGCATGACGTCTCCGCCATCAACTGGGTGCTGGACAAGAGGCGTACCGGCGAGATGCCCGGCGATCCGGATGCATTTCCTATGGAACGGCTCAAGAAGAGAACAGTATCCTTCATTTCTGTAGGCGGAGCCAGCACGGAAGACTGGACATCTCTTGGAACCCCGATTCTGCATCTCTTTGCAGTTTCCGCAATGATGAAGGTTCTCGGCAACTACAACGCCAACAGCATGGGCACGATCGGCAATCCGTATCTTGACGAAGGGCTGATCAATGACATGCATGTGATGGGCAAAAACACGGTGCTCGGCTACAGCGATGATTCCGTGAAATTCTTCCAGCCGGAAGGCAAGCCTGAAGGCGTCTGCCCGGTCTGCCACCAGAGGATCATGACGATCACTCCCGGACAGGGGACAAAAGTGAACTGTCCGGTCTGCGGCATCTGGGGAAATTTAAGTATCGTGGACGGCGAGATCAAGGTGGAATTCTCCGAAGACGAGCAGGCCAGGGCCCGCGGCACTTTCAGGGGACTTCGCGAGCACACGACGGAGATCCAGGGCTTCGGCGCGATCTGCGGCCCGAAGATCATGGCCAATAAGGAGATGCTCGACAAGCTCATGAAGGAGCGCATCAAAGGGTTTGACGAGGCGATCGGGAATCCGAAAGCGTGAGAGCGCCGGCATTGATGGATCCGGGGCATCTGAGAAGTTAAAATTGAACATTTTTTATTGACCTCCATCTGACCAGGTGATGTGCAAGAAGTCAGAAACGGTAAAAAACTTGTACGTCCGGTGAGTGTATAGAAAGCCGGGCGCGAGTAAAATATAAGCAACAGTAAATGAAACACATTCCAATCAATTTTATTAAAGGAGGAAAAGAGAATGAGTTTTAAGAAGTTTTTAGCGGTCGGCCTCGCAGCCGTCATGACCTTCTCCATGGCCACATGCGCATTTGCGGATGGCGAAGTCAAGGGCGCGAATGAAGATCCGGCCAACACGGAAGTCACGGATGAGACCATCGTCATCGGCCTGTCTTCCGAGCCGTCAGCGCTTTGGGCCATCGGCTCCGGCAAGGT
>CACZQS010000262.1 GCA_902783325.1 uncultured Lachnospiraceae bacterium | reverse complement strand
GATACCGTTCGAACTCGCGAAGCGGGTGAGTTACGGGATCGGCATCAGACCGGAGTCAGTCAGATATAACATGTGGTTATAGATGAGAAGAAATGATTTATGTCAACTTTTATGACAATGGGGACAGTCCCCGCTGTCATAATAGTTGACATAACCTGGATGGAGAAGCGTATGCAGGAAAACTGGGTTGTAATGGCGAAGCGGGATGACTTTGAAGGAATTGCCGCGCGGTTCGGGATCGATCCCGTGATCGCACGCCTGATTCGAAACCGCGATGTGACAGGAGATGACGCGATCCGGAAGTATCTGTACGGGGGCGTGAACGACCTTGAGGACCCGTTCCTCCTGAAGGATATGGACAAGGCCGTGTCGCTGCTGTCGAAAAAGATCACGGGCGGCGCATCCATCCGCGTGATCGGGGACTATGACATCGACGGGATCATGGCGGCGTATATCCTGAAGAGAGGCATCACGGAGCTGGGCGGAAAAGCGGACATACGGATCCCTGACCGCATCCGGGACGGATACGGCATGAACGAGAACATGATCAGGGATGCCGCGCGGGACGGCATTGACACGGTCGTCACCTGCGACAACGGGATCTCTGCCCACGCAGCGGTCCGCCTGGCGAAAGAGCTGGGGCTGACTGTGGTCGTGACGGATCATCACGAGGTCGAGGCGCTTCCCGAAGCCGACGCGGTGGTTGATCCGAAACGAGAGGACGACCGCTCTCCGAACCCGTATCTTTGCGGCGCGGCGATCGCATGGAAGCTGATCCAGGCGCTGGGCGGAGACCCCGAAAAGAAAATGCTCCAATATGCGGCATTTGCTACGGTCGGGGATCTGGTGGAGCTCAAAGGCGAGAACCGGGCCCTGGTGAAAGCCGGCATAGAGGACCTCAAAGCCACGGACAATATCGGGCTGAGGAGTCTGTGTGACGTCACGGGCATCAAGCCTGAGAGCATCAACACTTACCAGATCGGGTTTATCCTCGGTCCCTGTCTCAACGCGAGCGGCAGGCTCGATACCGCCATGAGGGCCCTGTCCCTCCTGGAGGCGGAAAATGAGATACAGGCCAGGAGAATTGCGGAGGATTTAAAGGAGCTCAACGAGAGCAGGAAATCCCTCACGGAGATCGGCGTGCGCGAAGCCATGAGCCGGATTGAGGAGCAGGGGCTCTTAAGCGACAAAGTCCTCGTCGTCTTCCTGCCGGATACGCACGAGAGCATCGCGGGAATTATCGCGGGAAGAATCCGGGAGGCCTGCAGCCGGCCGGTGTTTGTCCTCACAAGAACGGAAGACGCGGTGAAGGGGTCGGGAAGGTCGATCGAAAATTACGCGATGTTTGACGAGCTGTCCAAAGTGAAGGACCTTCTGCTGAAATTCGGCGGACATCCCATGGCGGCCGGATTCACTCTTAAGGAGAAGGACCTTCCGGAGTTCAGGAGGCGGATAAATGAGAACTGTCAGCTCACCGACGAGGATCTCATCCCGAAGGTCCGGATCGATGTGCCTATGCCGATCAGCTATATCACGGAGGAACTGATCGGACAGCTGCAGCTGTTGGAGCCCTTCGGCAAGGGAAATGAAAAACCGCTGTTTGCGCAGAAGCATGTCTACTGTGATCATCCGAGAGTATTCGGTGCGCGGCACACCCTGCTGAAAACCCGGGTGAGATCGCTGAAGGACGGCGCAGATGCGGATCCGGCAAGGATCGGATACCAGGCGCAGACAGAGGGGCCGGAGATCGATGCGATCTGTTTCCGGAATGTGGATGAGCTGATGAAGCGCATTGAGGAAAATCCGGACGTCGCTCTGGTTTATGAGCCGGAAATAAACGATTATATGGGCCAAAGGCGGATTCAGATCGTCATAAGCCACTTTCAATAATCCGTCAAAAGTGATATGATACTGTTTTCAAGATATAACACACTGTTTCTTTTATGGAAGGAGCATCAAAATGGCAAAAGAACGTGTAGAGGACTATATCCGCGCAATTCCGGATTTCCCGCAGAAAGGTGTCATTTTCAGGGATATCACGTCTGTGCTTGAGGATCCGGACGGCCTGAAGCTGGCAATCGACGAGATGCAGAAGAGGCTTGAAGGCGTGGAGTTCAACAAGATCGCCGGCCTGGAGTCCCGCGGCTTTGTCTTTGGCATGCCGATTGCCTATAACCTGCATAAGCCGTTTGAGCTGATCCGCAAGGCCGGAAAGCTGCCCTGCGAGACACTTAAGATGTCTTATGACCTGGAATACGGCCAGGCGGCAATTGAGATCCACAAGCATGCGATTCAGCCGGGAGATAAGGTTGTCCTGATCGATGACCTGATCGCGACGGGCGGCACCATTGAAGCGGCGGCCAAGCTCGTCGAGGAGCTCGGCGGCGAAGTCGTCAGGATGGTATTCCTTCTCGAGCTTTCCGGCCTCAACGGACGTGAAAAGCTTAAGAAATACGATGTTCAAAGCGTGGTATCTTACGAAGGGAAGTAAGGACCCGCTCCTGAAAGGCGCGTCATGAGTGATGTGATACCCGTCACCGGGATGGAAGAAAACAAAGCCCCGCAGACAGTGGGGCTTAATAGTGATGCGCGCCAGCTTTTAAAGAAAGACAGCGGTCTTACGACGCCGTGCGATTTCACCTCGCCGGAGGACCTCTTTGAGGAGCTCCGGAAGAGGGTGCTTCGCTACCATCCCTCCGATGACCTCACGCTGATCGAGAAGGCGTACCGCGTGGCGGATGATGCCCATCAGGAACAGAAGAGAAAATCCGGAGAGCCCTATATCGTGCATCCCTTATGTGTCGGCATCATCCTGGCCGACCTGGAGATGGACAAGGAGACGATCTGCGCGGGAATCCTTCACGACGTGGTGGAAGACACGGACATGACCGTGGACGAGATCCGGAAGGAATTCGGCAGCGACGTGGCGCTCCTTGTGGACGGCGTGACAAAACTCGGCCAGGTCGACTACAAGGTCGAAAAGGTCGAGATCCAGGCTGAGAATCTCCGCAAGATGTTCCTCGCCATGGCGAAAGACATCCGCGTGATCATCATCAAGCTGGCCGACAGGCTGCACAACATGCGGACGCTCGAATACATGCGCCGCGAGAAGCAGCTCGAGAAGGCCTCCGAGACGATGGACATCTATGCCCCTATAGCCCAGAGGCTCGGTATCTCCCGGATCAAGACGGAGCTCGACGATCTCGCGCTCCGGTACTGGAAGCCCGGAGTCTACCAGGAGCTGGTCGACGAAGTCAATGCCAAGAAGATGCAGAGAGAGGAATTCGTCGAGGACATCGTCGATGAGGTGAGAAGCCACATCGAAGGGGCGGGGATCAAGGCCGAGATTTCCGGCAGGGTCAAGCACTATTTCTCCATTTACAAAAAGATGGTGAACCAGGACAAGACTCTGGATCAGATCTACGACCTCTTCGCGATCCGCATCATCACCGGCAGCGTGAGCGACTGCTATGCGTCCCTCGGCATTATCCACGAGATGTACAAGCCGATCCCCGGGCGCTTCAAGGACTATATCGCGATGCCGAAGCCGAATATGTACCAGTCCCTTCACACGACGGTCATCGGCAGGGACGGCACGCCGTTTGAAATCCAGATCCGCACCTACGAGATGCACAGGGTGGCCGAGTACGGTATCGCGGCGCACTGGAAGTACAAAGAAGTCTCGAGCGGGAGAAATGTCTCCGGCAATCAGGAAGAGGAAAAGCTCACCTGGCTCAGGCAGATTCTGGAGTGGCAGCAGGATTCCTCGGACAACCAGGAGTTTATGTCGCTGCTCAAGTCCGACCTCGACCTCTTCTCCGAGAGCGTCTACTGCTTCTCGCCGCAGGGCGATGTCAAGACGCTGCCGAACGGCTCGTGCACGATAGACTTTGCCTACAGCGTCCACTCCGCAGTGGGCAACAAGATGATCGGCGCGAGAGTGAACGGCAAGCTTGTGCCCGTGGATTACGTACTGAAGAACGGGGACCGCGTCGAGATCATCACCTCGCAGAACTCAAAGGGTCCGAGCCGCGACTGGCTTAAGATCGTAAAGAGCACGCAGGCGAAGAATAAGATCAATCAGTGGTTCCGCAAGGAACTGAAGACGGACAACATCGAGCACGGCAAGGAACTCGCCTCCCAGTACGCAAAAGCCAAGGGCTATGTGCTGTCGGAGCTGGCGACGCCGGAATATGTGTCCGGAGTCCTGACGAAATACGGCTTCAGGGACTGGGAATCCGTCCTCGCGGCCATAGGCCACGGCGGTCTGAAGGAAGGCCAGGTCGTCAACAAGCTGATCGACCAGTACCAGAAGGACCATTTCAAGAACGCGACGGACGAGGAAGTCCTTGCCGCATCCTCCGGGACCCGGGATTACCGCGATCTGAAGGAGCGGGGATCGAAGGGCGGCATCGTGGTCAAGGGAATCCACGACGTGGCCGTGCATTTTGCAAAATGCTGCAGCCCGATACCGGGTGACGAAATCGTCGGCTATGTGACGCGGGGAAGAGGCGTGACCGTCCACAGGACGGACTGCATCAACATCATCTCCATGTCCGAGACGGACCGGGAGCGGCTGATCGAAGCCGAGTGGCAGCTCACGGAGAGCGAGAAGAACAATACCTATTCCGCGGAGCTCAATATCTACGCCGAGAACCGCACGGGACTTCTGGTCGATATCTCAAGAGTGTTCTCCGAGCGGCATATCGACATCGGACAGATGAATGTCCGCACAAGCAAGCAGGGAACGGCGACCATGGAGGTCAGCTTCTCGGTGCATTCGGTTGAGGAGCTGAACACGCTGATCGCGCAGATCCGCAAGATCCGGAACGTCCTTGACATTGAGAGAAAGACGGGCTGAATACAGCATAGGAGGCTTACGCTATGGCGAATCAACTTTGGATCGGCAGCATGATCGTCGGACCGGTGCAGACCAACTGCTATATACTGAGAAATAAGGAATTCGGGAGTGAAGCGGTCGTCATCGATCCGGGCGGGGACGCGAAGAAGCTGATCGCGGCCATAAAAAAAGTGGAAGCCGTGCCGTACGCGATCCTGCTCACGCACGCCCACTATGACCATATCATGGCGGTCCGGGAGCTTCAGGAGGAGTTTCCTGACTGCCGCGTCTACATCGGAGAGGCGGAGCGCCCCATGGTGGAGGATCCGGAGCTCAACTGCTCGGCTGTCATGGATGAGAATTATACCATTTCTCCGGATGAATACTTAAGCGACGGGGCGGAGATCCCGCTGCTCGGCAGTACAGTCCGGGTCATCGCTTCCCCGGGACATACGGCAGGCAGCGTCTGCTATTACATAGAGAGCGAATCGGTTCTCTTCTCGGGGGATACGATCTTCCGGGACGGCGTGGGAAGAACCGATCTCCCGACGGGAAATACGGGAAAGCTGTACAAGAGCCTCGAGATGCTTCTCACAACCCTTCCGGAAGAGACGGAAGTCCTTCCCGGACACGGGCCGGCTACGACCGTAGGCCGCGAGAAGGCCGTAGAGGGATTTGATTCTTGAATATCGGGATTCGGACGGACAGAGAGGATTTTTTCTACGATCTTCACTCACTGGTTAAAAGCTTTTTTCCGGATGACGACGTCGAGATCTATTCGGAAAATGACGCGGCCAGGTGCTCTAAGAAAAGGGACCTGGAGATCGCCGTGGAGATTCCGGAGTCCGCTTCGAGAAAAGAGACGAAGGACGCCCTGAAGAAAGACGTCTATGAGACG
>CACZQS010000261.1 GCA_902783325.1 uncultured Lachnospiraceae bacterium | reverse complement strand
TGCCCTTAAGTTAATCCCGATTGTTATAATCCGGCTCCTTTGGTATACTTTTCGCATCGGCAGCGCATTTACGTCAGCGAGTATAAGGAAAGGTATTAAAACGCGCAATGTTATACATCATTCGTCACGGGCAGACAGCCAACAATAAAAAGAAACTGCTGCAGGGAAGAAGCGACACGCCTCTCAATGAAGAAGGAATCAGGCAGGCAAAGATGGCTGCAGACTGGTTTGCGGATCAGGGAATCCGATTCGCAAAAGTGTACTCCAGTCCTTTGCGGCGCGCAGTTGAGACAGCAAAAGTCGTGGGAGGCCCGGAGAGCACCATTCTGATTGATGAACGTCTCATTGAGATGGATTACGGACCTTATGAGGGAATGGATCTGGCAAATCCGCATCCTGAAATCATCCGGTTCTTTTCTGACTTTGTGAATCAGAAAGCACCTGAGGGCATGGAGAGTCTGGATTCGGTCACAAAGCGTCTGGGCCTGTTTCTTGAAGAAATTGTCACAGAAGCGGAAAATGAAAATGTCCTCGTATCGACACACGCCATTGCCGAAAAAGGAGCCCTCGAATACCTGTCACCTGAATCCGGCGGCAGTTATTGGTCAAAGTATATAGGAAACTGCACCATCTATGCCGCGGAGGTCGTGAACGGGAAATATTCTGTTCCCTTTGAACTATGGAGTCTTCCCGGAGGAGAACCCGGGTGTTAAATCGCGTTTCGAGAAGAGGAATTGCGCGCGAAAGGAGCGGCTCACCTTAGAGCCGCTCCTTAATATTTCCCGGTTAACTCTTACTCAGCTTCAGAAGCTGTGCCGCCCATGAAGGTGCCGTCGACCATCTGCTGGATGTAATCAGCATATGCTGTCTGTACATCTTCCGGAACGATATCTTTATTTAATTCGCCTGCAGAGAGCACGCCGTTCTGAAGAGTTCCGTACAGGGTCTCACCGCCGAACGCTCCGTCTTCCACAGCCTTCATGCTTAATTCGATCAGGGCTGAGTTGTCCGTGACCTGGCTCCCGATAATGCACTCATTCTGTCCGAGCAGATCAGCCGGCTGGGCAATATCATAGATCTTGATCTCACCGGCGGCTGTATTCGCCTCGTCGATCGCCTGACGGGCACCGGAGTCAACCGCGGAAGCATCACCGAAGAATACATCCGCTCCCTGGTCCATCATGGCCTTCGCGAACTCCAGTCCCTTGTCAGATGCGGAGAAGTCGCCGGAATAGACCGGATCCAGAAGATTTGTTGTCTTGCCGTTCTCTTCCGCAACATAAGCAGCCGCTTCCCCATATCCCGCATATTTTGCGCGGGTGGTGTCAAGCTCCATACCGCCGATAAAGGCTATCGTTCCGCTTTCTGTCATCAGGCCTGCGAGCGCACCGGCTATCCATCCGATCTGTTTGGCATCAGGAAGCAGTGAGGAGACATTGCCGTTGGCGGCCTTCTCCGGGGTATCCGCTCCGCCGTTAAGCAGGGCAAATGCGATATCCGGATACTCTTCTGCTGCCTGCAGAATTGCGTCCGTATACTGGTTGCCCGGCGCGTAGATCATGTCCACTCCCAAATCACAATAAGAGACAATCGTGTCATAATACGCGGACTGTGCGATATTGTCGGAATACATGGTTTCCCATCCGCACTTTTCGGCAGCGTCGATCATGGCATTGTAGCAGGCCATGCCCCATCCGCCGTCAGAAATGCTGGAATCACAGATCATAGCGACTGTGCGGCCGTCGGCATGCGCTGTCACAGCCGGAACCATAGAAGTGATCATAGCACCAACAACTACCATCGCAATCAGTTTTCTTTTCATGTGGTCCTCCTTTTGAAATACAATTAATCCATTGTTTGCAGTTACTTGGAAATCTATTTGCAGCTGTCAGGAAGCAGCCTGGCAGAAACAAATCAGTGCTCCTCTTTGCGATAAGGCTGTCCGCAGGCTTTGGGACCTGCCTTCTTTGCGCCTATGAGAGCCAGGACCAGAATCGTCGCTGCATACGGAATCATCTGGAAAAACTGGTAGGGAAGTGTGTTGTTTACCAGCTGAAGCCGTATCTGAAGAGCGTCACAGAAGCCGAAGAACAGGCAGGCGATGAGGACTCCTGCCGGACTCCAGCGGCCGAAAATAACTGCGGCAAGTGCGATGAAGCCCCGGCCGGCTACATTTCCGTCAACATAGGTCCTGGAATAGCAGGTTGTCAGATAAGCGCCGCCTATTCCGGCAAGTGCCCCGCAGATCACACAGGCAAGATATCGGATTCCGATGACATTGATTCCGAGTGTCGCGGCCGCTTTCGGATATTCACCGACCGCTTTGTAATTGAGACCGGATTTTGTCCGCGAAAAATAGACCGCCGTCAGCACGACCAGGATAAAAGCGAAATAAACCATCGGTGTCTGATCGAGAAACAGATTTACGAGAAAATGATTGCTCTTTATGCCAAGCGCACTTTTGAGAGTTATCATGAGATCCGCCTGCACCAGAGCGCTTCCGGATCCGAAATAGACTCTGTAGATAAATGCCGCCAGCGCGGGCGCAAAAATATTGATGGCCATACCGTACACAATCTGTTCCGCACATAAAGTGATGGTGGCATAGGCGAAAATCATGTTCACAAGGATTCCGGCCAGGGCTCCGGCCAGGACACCCAGAAGAGGACTTCCCGTGACCAGGCTTACCAGAAATCCGGTGAGAGAACCGATGGCCGCAATGCCTTCGATTCCGATATTGACCAGACCTGCCCGCTGCGAGTAGAGCTCTGCCAGGGACAGGAAGATCAGCGGAGAGGCCATTCTGACACTGGCCAGAATCAGATTCGCAATAAAAGATCCCATATTCATGCCTCCTTTCCGGCTTTTTGAAGGAACTTGTTCCTGAATCCCGGAAGCCTCACCATAGCCATGCCGGCAACAGTAAAGACGATCACAAGGGCCTGTATAATGTCTGATACACTGGTCGGCACTCCGGTGGCCGTCTGCATCGTTGTTGAGCCGACGCGGAGAGCGGCAAAGAAGATGGCGACAAGAATCCCGGCCAGAGGGTGAAGGCTTGCGATCAGGGCCATCGCGACTCCGTCAAATCCATAGCCGGAAGCAAAGCCGTTGATCAGGCGAAGCTGGGTGCCGAGGAGTTCCAGCGCTCCGCCCAGTCCCGCTATCGCACCGGAAACGATAAAGCTCATGAGTATGTATCGTCTTACATTAAAACCGTTTACTTTTGCGGCAGTCATATTGAGCCCGACCGCCCTGAACTGAAATCCGGAAGATGTCCAGAACAGGAAGTAGTAAATGAGAATCCCCACGATCACGGCGACCGGAAAGGCCACGGTGGCTCTTAAGCCCAAAAACGAGGCAAGCTGTGTCTCTTCCGGAACCGCCACCGTCTGCGGAACACTTCCGTCGCGCAGCCAGTTCGTGAATACCACGCCCATGAACAGGGTTGCCACATAGTTCAGCATAATCGTGATGATCATTTCATTCTGTCCGCGGTAAACCTTTAAAAGCCCGGCCGCACCGGCCCACAGACCTCCGCCGAGTGCGCCGGCCGCAGCGCACAAAAGGATGGCGGGAAATCCTGTCAGAGGAGATTTTGTCGCGATATAGCAGGCCGCGATCGCCCCGATAATAAACTGGCCTTCGCCGCCCAGGTTAAAGACACCGCAGCGGTAAGCAAAACAGGCGCATAAGGTTGTAAAAATCAGCGGTGTCGCGCGCGAAAAAGTTGTCCCTAAGTTTCGCACATTTCCAAAGGCACCTTTCCAAAGATATCGCAGCGCATCCAGCGGACTGGCGCCCAGAGCGGCAATAATAATGGCGCCGATCACGAAGGAAAGAAGAATAGAGATCACGGGAATGATGATCGTAACCAGAAGGTCTCTTCGCTTCATACTTCAAGTCACCTCACTTTCCTGCCATGGCAAGGGAAATCTCTTCGATCGGCGGATTCTTTCCGGAGAATTCACCCATAATCTTTCCCTCGAACATCACCAGAATGCGGTCGGACACTTCCAGTATTTCGTCAAAATCTGCCGAAATCAGAAGTACGCCGCAGCCTGCATCCCGCTCTTTCACAATCGCGTCGTGGATGAATCGCGCAGCCCCGATATCGAGTCCTCTCGTGGGATGTACGGCGATCAGAAGATCCGGGGCCGCTTCCAGTTCCCTGGCAAGTATAATTTTCTGCTGGTTCCCTCCCGAAAGATTTCTGGCTTCCTGATCAACCGAGGAACAGCGAATATCATACTTTTTCTGCATCTGAAGCGCATAGTTGTGAATTGCTTTCTTCTTCAGACGCAATCCGTTTCCGTCAGAAAAACGTTTATCCTTTGTGATCTTAAGAACCAGGTTGTCCGCAACGGACATATTTCCTACCAGTCCGGCTTTATTGCGGTCCTCAGGGATATGGGCGACATTCTGCTCGATGAATCCGCTCGGATCGAATCGGACGACCTTCGACTTTTTCAGGTCCATCGACCCTTCCTCGGGAGCGATGTTGCCGGTCATCAGCATGGCCAGCTGGCTCTGCCCGTTGCCGTCCACTCCGGCAATCCCGACAATCTCTCCGTGCCTTACCTTAAGGGAAACATCATTGAGTCCGTTGTGCTTGAAGTTCCTGTGGTAGCTGACATGGTCGAGAACAGCAGCGTCTTCGCCGTTTCCGTCTGTCTTGGAATACTGTGAGGATTTAAGCTCGCGTCCGATCATTTTGTTCGCCAGCTGTTCGCCTGTGACGTCATTGATGTTCAAAGTCTCCACAGTCTGTCCGGCTCTTAAGATGGTGACCCTGTCTGAGATGCGAAGGACTTCCCTCATCTTATGGCTGATGAAGATAACACTTTTTCCTTCCCCTTTCAGTTTCTTTATGATCTCAAAGAGTCCCTCTGTTTCCTGGTCTGTGAGGGCAGCTGTCGGTTCATCAAGAACAAGAATATCACATCCCCGGTACAGCGCTTTCAGGATTTCAACCCGCTGCTGGGCTCCCACAGCCAGCTCGGTGATCGGCTGGTCGAGATCTGCATCCAGTCCGTACTTTTCCGAAAGCTCCTTTATCTCCCGCCTTCGGGCGTTCTGATCAATAAAGATTCCTTTTGACCTGGCATCCCCGAGGATAATGTTTTCGAAGACCGTCATTGCTTCCACAAGCATAAAATGCTGATGGACCATGCCGATTCCAAGCTTTACGGCCTGTGAGGGAGATTCGATTCTGACCTTCTGACCGCGGACAAAAATATTGCCTTCAGTAGGCTGGTACAGCCCGAAGAGAATGTTCATAAGAGTACTCTTTCCGGCTCCGTTTTCACCCAGCAGGGTGTGAACCTCACCCTCAAGTACACTTAAATTGACATCCCGGTTTGCGTACACATATCCGAATTGCTTCGTTATGTGCTCCATACGAAGGATTTCCTTCCTGTCTTCTGCCATAGTGATCACCTGCTTCTCATGACGGTGAAAAGAGCGACCCGTCGTGAACCGCTCCTCTTATTTTTAAGCTGCATCAAGTGTTGTCCGATCCTCCTGCAGCATTCTCTTCTTTGCTGTCAGGTTCCGAATCCTCTTTCTTAACTTCTTCCTTGACTTCATCAATAAATGCTTTGACTTCCTCTACAGCTTTATCCACGGCAGGCTTTGCATCGTTGATCTTCTGTTCCACCTCTTTGGCAGCCTTCTTTGTCCCATCCAGTGCTCGCTGACCCAGTTTCACGGCACTGACAGCTGCGTCTTTGGCGGCCTCTCTGAGTTTGGTTTTCGCAAGATCCGCTGCTTCTTCTTTTGAAATATTGGATTCGATTGTCATGTTCCCGATTTTGTACTCATGGTTTTCGCTCATTTTAAAGTGCTTCCTCCTCGCTGTTTTAAACTGTTATTTGTTGTGAAGTGAAAATTCTTTTTGATCATCGGGTTATAAAAATCCCCCTCCACGATCTTTCCGTCCAGAGCCGCGCTTTTTACATCATTGTACCACTCATCTCCGAGAAAGGGAAATACTTCCCTGACAGTATGGCCAAGCATCGCTTTGGCCGGCAGAGAGGCGAACTCCTCATACTTCTGGTTCACATAGAAGTGCACTGGTTAAGTTGTTATTCCTTTTTGAGGTGTCTGATACGCTCCTCAGAGTATTCCTCTATATGTCGCCAAAGACCTTTCAGCTGTTTTTTATGGGTGCACAGTTTTTCCGTGCAGTGCTTGCATTGCAGATATTCATTGGTCTGTTCCGAAAACCGCTCGGGGTGGCGGTAGAACGTAATCTCCCACCGGATCAGAAGCGCCACAGACAGCGCCAGGAGACTCCAGAAATAACCGCCTCTGACGAAAAACAAAGGAGTGAACATCATGGCGTAGTCCCAATTATAGATCCGGCATACAGTGCAGCATTTGTTTTTCATAAACCACGTCTGAAACGGACAGAAAAACAGGATGCAGATCATATCGCACACGGAATAGACGCAGCAGAGCAGAATCATGATGTCATCGTCAAGAATGCCCTCCATGTGCAGAGCTCCGAATATGCCGTTAAATACAATCCATATCAGTGCAACCAGAACTACACCGTTGTTGTCCGGAATGACGATCCGGGTTTCTCCTGTTTTGATATAGTTCTGCGCGAACTGCTTCTGGCAGCCCGGGCTCTCGTAGAGGGACGGGAAGAATCGGAGAATCATCTCAAACACAAATACCGCCCATACTATGATAAGGATTCCGGAACGCTTTTCCAGAGTGTTCATAATCACTTCATTGTTCTGCAGCCGAAACCTGATGTACTGGATGATGAGAAGGATAAGCAGAACGGATCTGTAAAACAGCCTGAAATAATGAAGCATGCTTACCGCTGTGATTTTTCTTTTCTGCACGGAACGCCCTCCTTGTAAAAGCCAGGCTGATGAAGCGCCGGGAAAAGAGCACCGAAAAAATTCAAGAACGCCGCAAAGGCGTTCTTAAAAAGTTATTCGGTTAGCAGCTGCTTAAGAAAAAGAGATTCACAACCCAAACCCGCGCTCATACAGTATTTCGTCAGAATAGGCAATACTTCCGTCTTCCGCTTCGGTGATCTTTGGAATCTGCACCGGAAGAGTACCAGTCGGGGTTCCGTCTCCGAACATCATGTGGATTGCCGCGACCACATTGGCATTGTAAGCCCCCAGGTTTCCGCTCTCCTTTGAGCGCTCCGTCGGGTCCATATCAAGTCCCGAACCCATATAGGCTAGCAGGATTGCGTCGGCATCCTGGTAACGGGCCGCGTCGTAAGGAAGGTTGTTGGAAAGCAGCACGAAGCGTCCCCCCGCATCATGG
>CACZQS010000260.1 GCA_902783325.1 uncultured Lachnospiraceae bacterium | reverse complement strand
GTCCCCATTGTCATATTTTTTACAAAAGTTTTAACTTTTCCCTTTGACATTTGAATCCCGGTGTGCTAGTCTTGAGAATGCACTATTATGGAGCATTGTGGTCTCCTATGCGCTAAAATGCGATGGAACCGAGTGCGGCGTAATAAATATTATGAAATACGGGGTGAAACGTCGAATGGAGAAAAACAGAATTCGTCCTATCAAGTCCGGTCGATCCATCCGTATGACGTACCAGCGTCAGAACGAAGTCCTTGAGATCCCGAATCTGATCGAGGTCCAGAAGGATTCCTACAACTGGTTCGTCACAGACGGTCTCAAGGAAATCTTTGCGGACATTTCCCCGATCGAAGATTATTCCGGAAAGCTGAGCCTTGAATTTGTGGATTTCCGGCTCAGCAGGGATGAAATCAAATATCCGATCGAAGAGTGCAAAGAGCGCGATGCGAACTATGAAGCGCCTCTCAAGGTGACGGTCCGCCTGCTCAACAAGGAGAATGGCGAGATCAAGGAGCACGAGGAGTTCATGGGGACTCTTCCGATCATGACGGAGACGGGTACTTTCATTATAAATGGCGCCGAGCGCGTCATCGTCAGCCAGCTCGTCAGATCCCCCGGTATCTATTACAATATCAGCCATGATAAAAACGGCAAGAAGCTCTACTCCTGCACGGTGATCCCGAACCGCGGCGCGTGGCTGGAATACGAGACGGATTCCAACGATGTCTTCTACGTCCGTGTCGACCGCACGAGAAAAGTGCCGGTGACGGTTCTCATCCGCGCGCTCGGCGTGGGCACGAACCAGGAGATCATCGATATGTTCGGCGAGGAGCCGAAGATTCTGAGCAGCTTCTCAAAAGACCAGGCCACGAATTACAACGAGGGCCTTCTTGAGCTGTACAAAAAGATCCGTCCGGGCGAGCCGCTCGCGATCGATTCCGCCCTTCAGCAGGTGCAGAATCTGTTTTTCGACCCCAGAAGGTACGACCTCGCGAAGGTGGGCCGCTACAAATACAATAAGAAGCTGATGCTCCGCAACCGCATCCGCGGCTTTATCCTGGCCGAGGACGTCGTGAACCCCGAGACAGGGGAAGTAATCGCGGAAGCCGGCACGAAGGTGGATGCCGAACTGGCGGACCGCATCCAGAACGAAGCGGTTCCGTCCGTCACGGTGCGCGCGCATTACAAGGACATCAAGGGTGAGGAGCAGGTCACGGAGACCAAGGTCCTCTCTTCGATGATGGTGGACATCGGCAGCTGGATCCACATGAGCGAGGAAGAGAAGAAGGAACTCGGCGTCACCGAGCTCGTCTATTATCCCGTGCTCAAAGAGATCCTCGACGGCTATACGACGGATGAGGAGCTCAAGAAGACGATCAAGAGACGGATTCACGATCTCATTCCGAAGCACATCACGCGCGAGGACATCTTCGCTTCCATAAACTACAACATGCACCTGGAATACGGTATCGGCCATGACGACGACATCGACCACCTCGGCAACCGCCGCATCCGTGCGGTCGGCGAGCTGCTGCAGAACCAGTTCCGCATCGGCCTTTCGAGGATGGAAAGAGTGGTCCGCGAGCGCATGCAGACACAGGACACGGACACCGTGACCCCGCAGTCGCTCATCAACGTCAAGCCGGTCACGGCCGCGATCAAGGAGTTCTTCGGCTCCTCGCAGCTGTCCCAGTTCATGGACCAGAACAACCCGCTCGGCGAGCTGACGCACAAGAGACGTCTCTCCGCGCTGGGTCCCGGCGGTCTCTCCCGTGACCGCGCCGGATTCGAGGTCCGCGATATTCACTACACACACTACGGCCGCATGTGCCCGATCGAGACCCCTGAAGGTCCGAACATCGGACTCATCAACTCGCTGGCCTGCTATGCGCGCATCAACCAGTACGGCTTCGTGGAGGCCCCGTTCCGCAAGATCGACAAGAGCGTCGACCCGAAGAACCCGGTCGTCACGGACGAGGTCGTCTACATGACCGCGGACGAAGAGGACAATTACCACGTCGCCCAGGCTTCCGAGCCGCTGGACGCCGAGGGACATTTTTTTCATAGAAATGTCTCCGGCCGGTACAAGGATGTCACGCAGGCCTGGGAGAGAGGCCTCTTCGACTACATGGACGTCTCCCCGAAGATGGTGTTCTCGGTGGCGACGTCACTCATCCCGTTCCTCCAGAACGACGACGCGAACCGCGCCCTGATGGGCTCCAACATGCAGAGGCAGGCAGTCCCGCTTCTCACGACAGAAGCGCCGGCAGTCGGCACCGGCATGGAAGAAAAGGCAGCCGTCGACTCGGGCGTCTGCATGCTCGCGAAGCGCCCCGGCACCGTGCTCTCCGTCACATCGACGGACATCACCGTGATGTCGGATGAGGGACAGATCGACAAGTACCATTTGACGAAATTCCTTCGTTCCAACCAGAGCAACTGCTACAACCAGAAGCCGATCGTCATGAAGGGCGAGCACGTGGAGGGCGGCCAGGTCATCGCGGACGGCCCGTCCACCTGCGGCGGCGAGCTTGCTCTGGGCAAGAATCCGCTGATCGGATTCATGACCTGGGAAGGCTACAACTACGAGGACGCGGTTCTGCTCTCGGAGCGCCTCGTCCGGGATGACGTCTACACCTCCATCCACATCGAGGAGTACGAGTCCGAATCCCGCGACACGAAGCTCGGACCCGAAGAGATCACCCGCGACGTGCCCGGCGTCGGCGACGAGGCCTTAAAAGACCTCGATGACCGCGGCATCATCCGCATCGGAGCGGAAGTGCGCGCCGGTGACATTTTAGTAGGTAAAGTGACGCCGAAGGGCGAGACGGAGCTGACGGCGGAAGAGCGCCTCCTCCGCGCGATCTTCGGTGAAAAGGAACGCGAAGTAAGAGACACCTCCCTCAAGGTCCCGCACGGCGAATACGGCATCGTCGTGGACGCGAAGGTCTTCAGCCGGGAAAATGGCGACGAGCTGCCGCCCGGTGTCCATCAGTCCGTGCGCATTTACATCGCCCAGAAGAGAAAGATCTCTGTCGGCGACAAGATGGCCGGCCGCCACGGAAATAAGGGCGTCGTGTCCCGCGTGCTTCCGATCGAGGATATGCCTTATCTTCCGAACGGACGCCCGCTCGACATCGTGCTCAACCCGCTCGGCGTTCCGTCCCGTATGAATATCGGCCAGGTCCTGGAGATCCATCTGAGCCTGGCAGCCATGGCTCTCGGATTCCCGATTTCCACGCCCGTTTTCGACGGCGCGAAGGAAATTGACATCCAGGATACCCTGGAGATGGCAAATGACTACGTCAACAGCAGCTGGGAAGAGTTCTCGGCGAAATATAAGGATGACCTGCATCCGGAGGTCTACAAGTATCTCGGCGACCATCTGGAGCACAGGGAGGTCTGGAAGGGCGTCCCGATCTAGAGAGACGGCAAGGTGCTTCTGCGCGATGGCCGCACCGGAGAGTTCTTCGACGCCCCGACAACCATCGGCCACATGCACTACCTGAAGCTGCATCACCTGGTCGACGACAAGATCCATGCGCGTTCCACCGGCCCGTACTCGCTGGTCACGCAGCAGCCGCTGGGCGGCAAGGCCCAGTTCGGCGGACAGCGCTTCGGAGAGATGGAAGTGTGGGCCCTCGAGGCCTACGGCGCTTCCTATACTCTGCAGGAGATCCTGACGATGAAATCCGACGACGTCGTCGGCAGAGTCAAGACCTACGAGGCGATCATCAAAGGCGACAACATCCCGAGCCCGGGCATTCCGGAGTCCTTCAAGGTGCTGCTCAAAGAGCTGCAGTCCTTAGGTCTTGATGTCCGCGTGCTGGATGAGAAGCGCGAAGAAGTGCAGCTTAAAGAGACCATCGACTACGGCGATACGGACTTCCGTTCCGTGGAGATGGACCTCAGCCGCGGCAGCAGGAATTACTCCGACTTTGCAGGAAGCGGATTCATGGAGCAGCAGATCGACGAAGAGAGCGGACAGCTCGTCAACGTCGAGGAGGAAGAGCAGCTCGTCGACGGAGACGGCTATGATGACGACTACATCGACGAGGAGTCGGACGCGGCATTTTTAGGGGGAGACCTCGTGGATTCGCCTGAAGAATAAGACTCTTAGCTTTCGTTGCTGATAACTGCGCATTTAGTATCATGGAGGTACATATGGCAGAGTTTTACAGACCGCAGGAAGAATATAAGCCGACGACATTTGACGCGATCAAGATCGGACTTGCTTCTCCTGAGAAAATCCGCGAGTGGTCCCACGGCGAGGTCAAAAAACCGGAGACGATCAACTACAGAACACTGAAGCCCGAGAAGGACGGCCTGTTCTGCGAGAGAATCTTCGGACCCTCCAAGGACTGGGAATGCCACTGCGGCAAATATAAAAAGATCCGCTATAAGGGTGTCGTCTGCGACCGCTGCGGCGTTGAGGTGACCAAGTCCTCCGTCCGCCGCGAGCGCATGGGCCACATCGAGCTGGCCGCGCCCGTCTCGCATATCTGGTATTTCAAGGGCATCCCGTCCAGGATGGGTCTCATTCTGGATATGTCTCCGCGCACGCTGGAGAAGGTGCTCTATTTCGCAAACTACATTGTTCTCGATCCGGCGGACGCCGCTCCGAACCTCGTGAAGAAACAGATCCTCACGGAGAAGGAGTATCAGGATGCCCGCGAGGCCTACGGCTGGAATTTCCGGGTCGGCATGGGCGCGGAAGCGGTCCAGGAGCTCTTGAGGGGAATCGATCTCGAGCAGGAATCCTCGGACCTCAAGAAAGAGCTGCGTGAGTCCACCGGCCAGAAGCGCGCCAGGATCATCAAGAGACTGGAAGTCGTGGAGGCATTCCGCGAATCCGGCAACAATCCCGAGTGGATGGTCATGAACGTAATACCGGTGATTCCTCCGGATCTTCGTCCCATGGTCCAGCTCGACGGCGGCCGCTTCGCGACAAGCGACCTCAACGACCTCTACAGAAGAATCATCAACAGAAACAACCGTCTGAAGAGACTGCTCGAGCTCGGCGCCCCGGAGATCATCGTCCGGAACGAGAAGCGCATGCTGCAGGAAGCGGTGGACGCGCTGATCGACAACGGCCGCCGCGGCCGCCCGGTCACGGGCCCCGGCAACCGC
>CACZQS010000259.1 GCA_902783325.1 uncultured Lachnospiraceae bacterium | reverse complement strand
CTGATAAGGAGAGACGGAAGCAGGAAGTGAAATCGGACAAACAGCTGGTGATGCATGGTCTTGTATGGAAGTATCTGGAGCGCAGCGCAGCGCAGGCGGTCCAGTTCGTGGTAACGCTCCTTCTGGCGCGTCTCCTGCTTCCGGAGGACTTCGGAGCCCTCAGCCTGGTCACGGTCTTCCTGAATATCGCCCTCGTGTTTGTCCAGAGCGGATTCGGCACAGCTCTTGTTCAGAAAGAATCGGTAACGGAGGAGGAATTCAATTCCGTTTTTTATTTCAGTCTGACATTGGGAGCATTGCTCGCCGGGCTCTTCTTCTTTCTCGCTCCCCTGATCAGCGATTTCTTTGCGTATCCTGTTCTCAAAAATGTTCTCCGCGTACTGGCCCTTTCCCTGCCCCTTGCAGGTATGAACAACGTCCTTCAGGCGCGCGTCATCCGACGCATGCAGTTTAAAAAGCTGTTTGCAGCATCTGTCACCGGAAGTCTCTTCTCCGCGGCCGTCAGCCTTTTCATGGCCTTTCGCGGCTTCGGGATCTGGGCTCTGGTCGTCCAGCAGCTTATGTTCCAAATCGTCTCCTTTCTTGTGCTTTCCGCTGTCGAGCATTGGAGAGCGGGGCGCTCGGTTTCTTTTGCGAGTATCCGCGGAGTACTGTCCTTCGGGTCAAAACTGCTTCTTTCGAACCTGATCGACTGTATCTACACCAATCTCTATACGCTCGTTATAGGAAAATGCTTCTCGTCCGAGGCCGTGGGCTATTATGATAAGGGACGGCAGTTCCCGGGCTTCGTCATTACAAATGTAAATGCCGCCGTGCAGTCCGTCATGTTCCCCGCTCTTGCGCGGAAGCAGTCGGATGTACCTGCGGTGAAAGGAATGGTGCGGAGGCTTATCGCGGTCAGCACATTTATCATTTTCCCCTGTATGGCCGGCCTTTTTGTGGCCGCCGAGCCGCTGATCCGTCTGCTGCTTACTGAAAAATGGCTCCCCGCTGTTCCATTCTTAAGGGCCTACTGCCTTATCTACGCCCTGTGGCCGGTTTTCACCGCGAACCTGCAGGCCATCAATGCGCTGGGACGAAGCGACATTTTCCTGATACTTGAGATAATCAAGAAAGGTGTGGGTGTCCTGATTCTTCTCTTTACGCTTCCGATGGGGCTTAAGGCCATGATAGCCGGAAGCTGTGTAAGTGCGTTTCTGGGTATTTTTATTAATTCATTCCCAAACCGGAAGCTTCTCGGGTACCGTACAGGTGAGCTGTTTCGGGATCTTGCACCTGCGGCAGCAATGTCGGCAGCGATGGGTGCGGCAGCATATTTTGCGGGATGCCTGGTGCGGCATGACCTGATGAAGCTTCTTGTGGAAGCCGCATGCGGGGTCTTTGTTTATATTCTTCTTGCAAAACTTTTTCACGCAGAGAGTTACCGTTATATCCTGATGTCCGTGAGACAGTTCCGCACCTCTTCCGGCACAGCAGATCAAAACGCAGAGGAATGAGGTGTGTGACATGGTGATCGGAATTATGCAGCCATATTTCTTCCCTTATCTTCCGTATTTTCAGCTGATGAAGAAGACGGACCGCTATGTGATCTATGACGACGTGCAGTTCATCAAATCCGGGTGGATCCTGCGCAACAGGATTCTCATCAACGGAAAGCCGTCATACATACGGGTACCGGCCATGGGTGCTTCGAGCAGCAGGAAGATCAACGAGGTCCGGACGAATCTGGGAGCCAGGTATCAGAGAAAGCAGCGCATGAAGCTCAGCTGCGCTTACAGCCATGCGCCGTATTTTGGAGAAGTATATCCGGAGATCACGGCCATGCTGGAGAAGGAAGAGGAAAACCTCGCAGACTATCTGGAGGGGATCCTGATCAGCATGGCTTCCCTTCTGGACATTCGAACGGAATTCCTGCGCTCATCGGGACTATCCATAAAGGAAACTTCTCCTGACGGAGAAGTCTTGAAGTCGCGGGGAGCCGCGACGGGCTCCCCCGATCAAAGATCGGGGGCAGATCAAGAAGGAATGAAGGGGGAGGAGCGGGTGCTTGCCGTCTGCAAAGCCCTCGGGGCCGATCAGTATGTAAATGCATCCGGCGGAAGGGTCCTCTATGATAAAGAACATTTTGCAGTGAAGGGCGTGGAGCTCTCCTTCCTTGAATCGGAGCCGCTCGTTTATTCACAGGGCAAAACACCGTTTCAGGCTGATCTATCCATAATAGACGTGCTGATGTGGAACGGGATCGACAGGACGCGGAAGCTGCTTGACCGGTGTTCGCTGACTGCATAAGGTTTTGATGATGTTTCAGGAACGCCTCGGCGACAGGAGCAAATATGGGATACTATTCAGAGCTGTTCGACAGAATTCATGCGGAACTTACGGATTATTATTTTCGCTGGTATTTTGACCGGCCCATGCTGATCCTGCCGGAACGGGATGCCGAGTTGAAGCGGACGACGGAGCTTTTAAACCGCTTCCTGCATTTCTATGCGGAGCACTATGAGGAATTTCTCCCCCTGATTCCATATGACGGGCGCGTGCTCAGGCTTTTGGCTATGGAAAAAGAGGGCGGAAGATACCGTCCCGGCACGGCGCGGATTGATTATATCATCTCCGAAGAGGGAAGAATCGGTATCTGTGAGATCACTTCACGTTTCTTCGGCAACGGATATTTTCTGTCTTTTTTCGCGGACAAGCGGGGCCGGGAACTGGGAAAGAAAGCGGGACTTGAATCGGAGGATGAAAGGATGGAGGAGATGCTCTCCGTCTTTGCCTCCTATGCCGAATCTTATAATCGAATCTGCGTGCTTTCAAGCAAAGACCGCTCGGATTCCATCCGCCTGTATGTGCCATTTTACAAGGCGCTTGGGAAAGAGGTGCGCATCATCCCTGCAGAAGATATAGAAAAAGAGGCAGAAGCCGGAACTCTTGACGGAACGCTGATCTTCAGCGCTCTCAACCAGACGGACCTCCTTTCTCTCAGTGATGAGACAGTGAAAAAAATCCTTGCGGCAGAACATCGCAACGACTTGCGCAGTGTTTTCCTCACGCACGACAAAAGAGTTCTTTCTCTGATCTGGCTGGATGAGGTGACGGAGCGGATTTTTACGGGAGCGGAAGCAGCTTATCTGAGAGAGCATGTAATCCGGACCTGGCTGTACGGACAGGATGAGGCTCGCTGGGAGGATGCCCGGAAAAACAAGGATTCCTATATCGTCAAGCATCGATGCCTTGGAAAGAGCGAGAAGGTTTATGCGGGAATTCTGACTTCTGATGAGGAGTGGGAAAAGCTGTTTGCGGAGGGAGCGGTCCGGGAAATGATTCTGCAGCCCTTTGTCCGGCAAAGAGCCGTCGAAAATATCTGGGAGGAAAAGACGTATACGGAGTACATTGCCGGCACGATTCTCATGCTTGACGACAGCTATTACGGCACGGGACTCTTTCGCTCTTCTTCGCTTCCGGTTCTGAATAAACTCGATGACAGAAAAGT
>CACZQS010000258.1 GCA_902783325.1 uncultured Lachnospiraceae bacterium | reverse complement strand
GCCCTCCCAGCCGCGCATGGCCGTCACGTTGAAACCGCTCACGTCCCATTCGGAGCCGTGGGACTTCCACTGATAAGGGGTCTTTCCCGTGATTTTTTTGAAATTGCGGTTGAAGGTGGACGTCGTCTGATACCCCACGTGGTAGCCGACGTCTTCCATCGAAAGATTCTCCTTCCGGATCAGCGTGCAGGCGTGCTGGATCCGGATCATGTTGACGTAGTCCACCGGCTTCATATTGACCGACTGCACGAAGAGGCGGCGGAAATGGCTCTCCGACAGCCCGCAGATCCTCGATAGATCCTCGATCCGGATATCCTCCTTAAAATGATCCTCCACATAATTCAGCGCGGGCCGGATTTCTTTCGTATCGGCATTTTCATGCAGGGCCCTCTCGCGCTCGTCGTCAAGCCTCAAGAGCTCACTGATGAGGACCTTCAGTGAACCGTCCACGCTCATCTTATAATAGATATCCTCTTTCCGGCACTCCTCGATGATGTTCAGGATAATCCGGCCGAGCCTCTGGTGGTTGGCCATGGTCTTCAGCGTGCCCCGCTTGTTGACGATCCGTTTCAGGTTTTCCGCCGAGAGCATGGCGTCTCCGAATTCCTTGTCGATAAACGCGTTGATATCAATGAAAAGAAACTCCCATTTGCAGATATTACCCTCATCGCTGATCGTGGTATGGGGGATGTTGGCCGGTATGACCGAATACATATGATCGCCGTAGCGGTAGACGCGGTCCTCGATGATCAGCCGCCCTTTTCCGTGATAGCAGTAGCCGATTTCCATATAATTATGAAAATGCAGAGTCCCGTCATAACCGAAGCCGTATTCCTGTTCCCAGTTTTTTCCCAGCTTCGGCAGCACGTATTCTCCCGCCGGTATCGTATAGTAGCGGAATTCCAGCCGCTTTTTTGGTTCTTTCTTTGCCATTTCTCTTCCTGCCGTGAAATGTGACGAATTGCTGTGTTTATTCTACCATGATTCATCTTGTACAGATATCGAAAAAAATATACAATGACGTGAATAGTAACCATCATTCGTTATTCCAAGCCGGGGAGGTGCGCTATGATGTCTTTGTCGGAAAAAAAGACCCGTCTGGAAACAATCCTTCGAAACTGCGGAAATGTTCTCGTTGCATTCTCGGGAGGGGTGGACTCCTCATTTCTCCTCGCCATATCCCACAGTGTCCTGAAGGACCGCGCCGCTGCGGTCACGCTGAAATCCGTTCTCTTTCCTGAGCGGGAAATGGAGGATGCCGCCTCTTTTTGCCGTAAGAGAGGGATACGGCATTTCGAAATCGAGGTCAGGCCTCTTGAGGAGATCGGAGGCTTTGCCGCAAATCCGGTCAACCGATGTTATCTGTGCAAATACCGGCTTTTTTCACAGATCCGGGAGCTTGCCGATAAAGAGAATATTCCCTTCGTCTTTGACGGCTCCAACGTAGATGATCTCAGTGATTACCGTCCGGGCCGAAAGGCTCTTAATGAACTCACGATCCGCTCTCCTCTTCAGGAAGCCGGTCTCACCAAAGAGGATATACGGACGCTGTCAAAAGAAATGGGGCTTGAAGGATGGGACAAGCCGTCAAGAGCCTGTCTCGCATCCCGGTTTGTTTACGGGGAAACCATCACGGAGGAACGTCTTCGCATGGTCTCCCGGGCTGAAGAATTTCTGATGGATCTCGGGTTTAAGCAGGTCCGTGTCCGGATTCACGGAGGGACGCTGGCCCGGATCGAGGTGATGCCGGATGAAATCGAAAAAATTCTCGACATGCGGACCGTGATAGACCGGCAGCTGAAGGAGTGCGGTTTTGTCTATTCCTCAGTGGATCTTAACGGATTCCGTTCAGGAAGCATGAATGAAGGGAAGCATATAAATTATGAATACTGACATCAAGGCAATACTGGAAGCAGTTAGAAACGGAGAGATCGGCGTTGACGAGGCAGCCCTGAAGCTGAAGACGGAGCCATTTGCCGATATCGGTTACGCGAAAGTCGACCTGCACCGGAAGATCCGGCAGGGAGCGGGCGAGGTGATCTACGGGGCCGGCAAGACAGCTGAACAGATTGCCGGGATCGCTAAAGCCCTTTACGAGCACGGACAGACCAGTATTCTCGTGACGAGACTGGATGCCGGGAAGGAAAAAGAGCTCCGGCAGCTGCTTAAGGAGACGCCTGCCGAAACCGCGGGGACGCCTCTTGGCTCCTTTTCCTATCACCCGGATGCAGGTATCGCGATCTTCGGCACAGCTCCGGAAGCAGACGGCATCGGGACGATCCTCGTCGCCACCGGAGGGACCAGCGATATTCCGGTTGCGGAGGAAGCCGCTCTGACAGCGGAATTCCTGGGGAATAAGGTGAACAGGATTTATGATGTCGGAGTGGCGGGACTGCACCGCCTGCTGCCGCATATCGATGAGATCGCTTCGGCCAGTGTCGTCATCGCCATCGCCGGGATGGAAGGCGCGCTCGCCAGCGTCATAGGCGGGCTCGCGGATTGTCCTGTCATTGCGGTGCCGACCTCCGTGGGGTACGGGGCATGCTTCGGAGGGTTGTCCGCGCTGCTCTCCATGCTGAACTCCTGCGCGAGCGGGGTCAGTGTCGTCAATATCGACAACGGAT
>CACZQS010000257.1 GCA_902783325.1 uncultured Lachnospiraceae bacterium | reverse complement strand
TCTGCCGAGGCAGATGATTTAGTGAACTGCATATACAGCAACGGATGCCTGCCAATCGGCAGTGCATTCCGTTAGCGAGTATAAGTATGTGTATCACAGCCATTGTGGTGAAATTCGCATACACATTTATAATAGCACAAATCACCGGAGAGCTCCATTCGCATTCCACACAGATTCTTGATGGATTATTCGTAATAGTTCACGGCTTTGCCGTAATTCGTGCTATACTTATAGATATTCACTGACTTTTTTACTGAACAAAAGGAGGGCGGCAGAAATTGAAAGCGCCATTTTCTGATTACTTATCTGAGATCGCGCCGGGACTGAAGATCCTGGTGGATACCCTTGGGGAGAGATACGACTATGTGAGCGCTCTGTCCACGGATTCCGCGGGGTTCATGGCCAGGGTCTCGCAGCACTCAAAGGAAGTGCGCGGGAAGACCATGACCACGGAGAGGGGAACCGTCGTGCGGGTGAGGAAGGACGGCCTGTACAGCGAGTATGCATTCGACGAGTTTGACCCTGCCCGGGCTCATGAGGAGGCGGAGAGAGCGGCCGCTCTTCTTGAGCACCAGATCGCGGTGCTGAAAGCCTGCGGGACCGGGATCTATGAAACGGATATCCTTGAGGATGAACCGCTTGAGCTCTTTGTGGAAATGGAGACGGGATCACTTCCGGAGGACACGGATTTTCATTCGCTGATCAGCGGCCTGACCAAAGTCAGCGATACCGCTGCGGCAGCGGATGAGGCGATGATCGACTGTGTCATAACCGCGCAGTCCACACATATTTCCAAGCTTTTCCTCACAAAGAACCGGGATCTGAGGCAGAGCTACGTCTACTCGGAGGCATCGGTTGTTGCGGTTGCGGGAAAGGACGGAAGAAATGAGATGTCCTATACCGGCATCTCGGGAAGGTGCGGGCCGGAGATCTTCGACGGACTTGCGGAGAAAGCTGACAGTGCCGTCAGGGCTGTGAAGGACCGTCTTCTGGCGGACAGGGTGACCCCCGGAGAGTATGACATCATTGCGTCTCCCGACGTTACGGGCCTCATCGCGCACGAAGCGTTCGGCCACGGCGTAGAGATGGATATGTTCGTGAAGGGCCGCGCTATGGGAGCGGACTACATCGGAAAGAGGGTCGGCTCGGACCTCGTGACGATGCATGAAGGAGCCAGGTGTGCCGAGAACGTGACGAGCTATGCATTTGACGATGAAGGGACTCTTGCGGGAGACGTCACGGAGATTGAGCGCGGGATTCTTAAGACCGGCATCTGTGACGCGCTGGCGGCCTCGAGACTTCACGTGAAGCCTACCGGGAACGGGAAACGCGAAAACTTTGAGCACAAAGTGTACACGCGCATGACCAATACTCTTTTTGACAGCGGGGACAGTACACTTGAGGATATGATTGCACAAGTAGAGTACGGATATCTTCTGGATGGATCGGAATCGGGCATGGAGGACCCGAAGCACTGGGGCATTCAGTGCATGGTTGAGAGGGGCTATGAAATCAGGGACGGGAAGCTGACCGGCAAGGTCGTCTCTCCGGTCTGCATGACCGGATATGTTCCCGATCTTCTGGGGTCCATCTCCATGGTGAGCCGTGACCGGGAGGTGTTCGGAAACGGCGGCTGCGGCAAGGGCCATAAAGAATGGGTCAAGGTCGCGGACGGGGGTCCGTATCTGAAGGCAAGAGCGAGGCTCGGCTGAAGAAGGGGAACCCGTCAGGAAATGCATTAAGAAAGAAATGGAGGAGACCTAAAAGAGAATGGAAATCCCACAGATCATAGAGATGCTGAAAGAAATAAAGGCGGACGCCTGGGAAATCGAGGAGTGCGTCAATGAAAGCTGGCAGTTTTACTTCATCCGCCACGCCCTGGACCAGAACCGCCTCGTCCGTACGACGCATACGATTGTGCGCGTGTACCGGGAAATGGAGGACGGGAAGCTGCTCGGCAGCGCCTCGGAAGAGATCCCGAAGACGGCAAGACCCGATGAGGTGAGAAAGATTCTTGATTCGCTGATGGAAAGAGCGTCGTATGTAAAAAATCCGTTCTATACTCTGAATCCTCCCTCTAAGGAGAGCGGCAGGGAATCGGCGGATTCGCCGGGGTGCGATGCTGCTTCGACCGCCGCGGCATTTCTCAAAATGATGGAGAGCGTCTCGGAAGATGAGGAGGCGTATCTCAATTCCTACGAGATTTTTACAAATGTGAAGACCGTGCGCTTTGTCAATTCGCGGGGCGTGGAAAGAGAGGCGACCTATCCGGATTCCATGCTGGAGGTCGTTGTGAACGCCGGAAATAAGGAGCATGAGATCGAGCTGTGCCGCATCTTTACCATGGGGACCTGCGACGAAAAGGCTTTAAAGGAATCGGTTGAGGAAGTGATGCGGATCGGCCGGGACCGCCTGAGAGCGAGGCCCATGCCCGATCTTCAAAAGATTCCGGTGCTCTTTACTTCCTCGGATGCCAGGGAACTCTGCGGCTTTTTCACCCAGCGTCTGGATGCTGCATTTAAGAAAAAAGGCTACACGGACTGGGAGATCGGCCGGAGTATCTTTGGCGGGGAGATGGAGACAAAAGTGACGGTGGAAACTCTTAAGAAGCTTCCGAATTCATCCTGCAACAGGGCGTTCGACATGGAAGGGGCGCTCAGATCCGACGCGGTGATGATGAAGGACAGTGTGCCTTTAAAGTTCCTCGGGAAGCGGCAGTTCAGCTGTTATCTCGGCCTTAAGGACTCTTTCGTTCCCGGAAATTACAGGATCAGCGGCGGGCTGCATACGGAAGAGGAATTAAGAAGCGGCGATTATCTTGAGGCGGTGGAGTTTTCGGATTTCCAGACGGATGCCCTGAGCGGCAATCTGGCGGGAGAGGTCCGTCTGGCTTACTGGCATCATGACGGGGAAGTGATTCCGGTCAGGGGGGGATCGATTTCCGCGACGATGATGGAGGCCGCGAAGACCATGAAGATGTCCCGCAATCTGAAGCAGTACGACAATATGGAGATTCCTGCAGTCATCCGGCTGGAGGACGTCTCCGTGACGGGGGCATAAGGAGCAACTACGTTATAAGGAGGCATGCTGCGTATGAGCGGATTCCGGGAAGAATACGAGGTTTATTTAAAGCCTGCAAAACCTGAAGGAGTGCAGGGAAAACGAATTTTTATAACCGGAGGGGGACTTGCGGGACTTGCGGCGGCGCTGTTTTTGCTGCGGGACTGCTCTGTTGACGGAGAGCAGATTACCATCCTCGAGAAGGAGCTCCTGAGCGGCGGGGCCTGCGACGGCTATTCCTTTGAAGGCGCGGGACATATTATGCGCGGTGATCACAAGCTGGAGGGGGGATCCCCCCTTCTTGCGGATCTCATGCGTTCCATACCTTCCGCGGATACGGACGGGAGCCTTCTGGAGGAGATGTGCGAGCTGGACAGATTCGATCCGAACTATTCGCTCTGCCGCGCGACGGCAAAAAGAGGGGAGAGCGCATCCTTAGGAGACGGCTTTCGCCTCCCGGACAGCGGCTGCGTCGAAATCCTGAAGATCCTGCTTTCTACCGATGAAGAGCTCGCGGAGAAGCGCGTTTCAGATGTGCTCGGCGAGGATGTGCTCTCTTCGCCGTTCTGGCTTTACTTCCGGACGACATTTGCGTTCAGGGAGAATTACTCCGCGCTGGAATTGAAGACGGCGATTTCGAGGAGGCTTAAGCATCTTTCCGGTCTTCCTGATTTAAGCGCTTTCAGCTATACACGGTACAATCTCTTTGATTCGCTGATTCTGCCGCTGACTCAGAAGCTGCAGTCTCTGGGAGTTGCCTTCCGCTATGGCGTTCACGTGACGGATGTGGCATTTGACTGTGCGAGGGGACGAAAGAGAGCAACGCGCATCGACTATGTGGAACAGGGTGAAGAGGGATGCATCGACCTTGACGAACAGGACATCGCTCTCATTACTTTAGGGAGCTGTGTGGAGAATTCCGCCAGGGGGTCTCTTACGGAACCGGCTCCCTTCCTGAAAGAGATCCGTGAAGGCGGGAGTTTTGATCTGTGGAGAAAGATCGCCCTGCAGGATCCTTCTTTCGGTCATCCGGAAGTCTTTTCGCTGCGCCCGGAGGAGACTGCCCTTGTGAGTGCGACGATCACCACCGGAGACAGGAAGATCATTTCACATATAAAAAAGATCTGCAAGAGGGACCCGTTTGCCGGCAAAACCGTGACCGGAGGCATCGTGACGGTGACGGATTCGCCCTGGCTCATGAACTGGAGCGTGGCAAGACAGCCGCTGTTCCGCGGCCAGGAGGAGGGACAGTGCGTGATATGGCTGTACGGCCTTCGCGTTGACCAGAACGGAGAATATGTTGAGAAGCCCATGCGAGAGTGCACCGGAGCGGAAATCTGCGCCGAGTGGCTGTATCACATAGGGGTTCCGGCGGATCAGATCGAGGAGCTCGCCGGGGAACACACGCAGACGATTCCTGTAATTATGCCGTTTGCGGGAGCACCTCTGCTTCCGAGACAGCCCGGCGACCGGCCCGATCCGCTTCCGGAGGGCGCGGAGAATTTCGCGTTTCTCGGGCAGTTTACGGAGAACGGCACCGATGCGGCATTTTCTGCGGAATATGCCGTCCTCAGCGCAATGCAGGCGGTATATACGCTGTTCGGAATTGAGAGACATGTCCCTGACGTGACCGAAGGGGTCTATGATCTGCGCACCATGATGCGGGCCGCATCGGTGCTCCGGGACGGGAAGAGCCTCCGGGATACGGAGCTTAAGAGGTCCCATAAGACGCTTCTGAAAAGCGCGCTGAAGATCATTAAGGGGACTGAGATCGAGCAGCTGATGCGGGAGGAGCATCTTCTGTAATCTTTAAGACAGCAAAAGACAGCCTCGCCGGAATACAGTAGTCTCTTCAGACGGGCTTTAAGCGCAAGTACCTCTAAGTC